>NZ_KB891118.1 GCF_000373365.1 Parafrankia discariae | reverse complement strand
AGGGGCGCTGGTGTTCGGGTGGCTGTTCGGGTCCGAGTGAAGTCCAGGGCGTCTGACGGTGATCTGACACTGATCTGACTCTGATCATCTGCGGGGTTCGCGGTGATGTTGTTGATCAGAGTCAGATCACTGTCAGATCAGTGTCAGATCACCGTCAGGTCGCGTCCGGATGCCTCTTTGCCGCGCTGACCTGGGTGTGGATGAGTGTCAGATCACCGTCAGATGGGGTGTGGCGTCCTTGGGGTCGACCGGAACACAGGGCCTCACGGACGGGAGTCCACTCATGGCGGTACACGACTTTGGGAACACGACGGAATCATCGTTGGATCTGGTGGAGGCGGCGTTCCTGACGCTGGCGGATTCCTCCGCCGGGGTGGGTGTTAACGGCGCTGATGTCCCGGGCATGGCGGACCGCTGGTTCGGCCTGCGGGAATTGCGGGTGGAGCTGGCCCGGCCGCAGACGTCGGTGGCGACGCGGCAGGCGGTGTGGGCGTTTCTCCTGCGTTCGCGGGAGGTGGATGCGTGGAAGGTGGCGGCGGTGGGGATGGCGATGCCGGCGCTGCGGCATATCGCCGCCAGCCTGGCCCCGGCCTACCGCGGTGACATCGCCGATCTCGACGCGGAGGTGCTGACCGGGTTTGTCGATGTGCTGTCCGGGCTGCCGGTGGGGGCGCGGGGAATCCCGGCGCGGTTGGTGTTCGGGGCGTTCCGGGCGGGGTTGGTGGAGGTGGTGTCCTACCGCAAGCCCGGGATGGACATTCCGGTCCTGGACGCGGTGCCGCGCTGGCCGTGGTTGGACGCGCGGTGGTTGCTGGCGCAGGCGACCGAACGGGCGGTGATCAGCCCGGTGGACGCGCGGTTGCTGGTGGCGAACCGGGTGCGGGGGGTGGCGTTGGCGGAGTTGTCCGCGCGGGGTCGTACCCCGGGTGAGGAGTTGGCGGTGCGTCGCCGCCGGGCGGAACGGGACCTGGTGGCCGCGGTCGCGGCCGGTCGGGTTGGCCCGGGGATGGGTGAGGGCCGATGACGGGGCGAGGTCGCAGCCTGTTCCGGCAGGCGGGCAGGGCTGTACGCACCGTAGGCGGCGCGGTGCGCCGCCTGTGGGGGTCGGTTCGGCCTCCCATGGTGTGGCTGGGGGTGGCCGGGGGGCTGGCCGCGGCGGGGTGGCTGCTGGTACAGCCCGCCGGTGCGCCGGGCGGGGCGGGGGTGTTGGTGCCGTTCGGGTCGGTGGGGGACCTGGCCCGGGTGGGCTGCGCGGCGCTGGCCGGCTCGCTGGCGATCCTGCTCCTGGGGGCGGGCGGGGTCGCGGTGGACCCGTCGCCGCGGCGAGGGCGGCGTGAGGATCTGCTCCGGCTCTGGGTCGGGTGCGTGGTCGTCGTGGTGCTGCTGGTCGTGCTCTGCGATGTGGCGGGGGCGGCGGCGGTCGTGACCGGGCAGCAGGCGCCTCCGCCACCGGCGCCGGTCTCGACCGCGCCGGATCTGGACACGGTGTTGAACAACGCGAGGAACTGGCTGATGGGGATCCTGGCCACGGTCGCGACGTTCTTCTTCACCCTCGGGGCCGCGCGGTACGGGAGCGCGGGTGGGGATCCCGGGGAGGTGGAGCGCGCGAAAGGCGCGTTCCGTAACGCGGCGATCGGGTACAGCCTCGCGGTCCTCGCGCCGTTGGTGTTGAAGGCTTTGCGTTCGGTGGTCGGCGCCTGATGCTCCCGACCTCGCGGACGCCGCGGTGGCCCCGGGTGTGGGGGTGGCGGGTCGGGGTGGTCGGCTGCGTGCTGGCGGTGGGTGCGGGTGTGCTGGGGGTGGCGGGGGCGCAGGCCGCGGTCCCGGTCGCACCGTCAGCGTCGACCGCCGCACCGGCTCCGGCGGGCCCTCCGGCACCGCAGGTGGAACCCGCCGACCCCGGGCTGCAGGTCCCCCCGGCCGTGCCGGCCCCCTCCGGCGGGGATGCGCCCGCTCCCTCCGGCGGGCCCTCCCCCGAGGGCTCCGCTGGGGAGTCGGCACCGACCACGGTGCCGGGACAGGTGCCAGCGCCACCGTCCCCGGAACCGGCACCGACCGCCCCCGGGTCGGAGGGCGACGGGGGTGGTGGTGGGGTGGTGGGCGCGCTGTTCGGCTGGGCGGACATCCCGGGGCGGATCCTTCGGGCGATCAATGGCTGGTTTGAGGGACTCGTCGAAGCGGCGCTGGAGCCGGTCGTGCGTCTGCTCGGCCAGACCATCCTGAGCACCCCGGATGTGACGGAGCAGCCGCGGGTCCGCCAGCTGTGGGCGGGCAGCGTGGTCCTCGCGAACAGTGTGATGCTGCTGGTGCTGATGGCCGGTGGGGTCGCGGCGATGGGCTACGACAGTGTGCAGACCCGCGCCACCGCGAAGGAAATGCTGCCTCGGATGATCCTCGGGTTCGGGGAGGCGAACCTGAGTCTGCCGCTGATCGGCTGGTCGATCTCCGCCGCGAACGCGCTGAGCCGTGCGTTTACGACCACGGGTGGGTTCGATGCCAGCGGGGCGTTCAGCGAGTTGCTGACGGTGCTGGCGGCGGGGCGGATCCACGGCATCTTCCTGGTCCTGCTGCTGCTCGGCGTGGTCGGGATGATCGTGATGCTGCTCGTCGGCTGGGTGATCCGGGTGATCGTGCTGATGGGGCTGGCGGTCGCCGGTCCGCTGATGCTGATCTGCCGGGGGCTGCCGTGGACGGAGCACGTCGCGAACCTGTACTGGCGGGCGACGGCGGGCTGTCTGGCGGTGCAGGTCGGCCAGTCGGTGCTGCTCGTGCTGGGTGTGCGGGTGCTGTTCGCCACTGACGACGGGGCGTTCCATCCCGTGGGCGTGGCGGACAGTCTGGGCAACATTTTGACCGCGGCCGGGTTGTTCTACGTCGCGATCCGCCTGCAGTCCACCGTGATGCGCACCGTCATGGGCGGCGGCAAATCCACCGTCGTGTCGCTGGTGAAGTACCGGCTGCTGCGCCAGGGCCTCCACAAGCTCGGCATCCCCCTCTGATCTGACCGCCGCCTCCGGCGCTCTCCCTTTCTCCCTCTTATCTATCTGTGGCCTGAAAGGTCGTGTTTGCTATGCCCGAAACATCAAGATCGGAACGGGTTCGGATTCCATCCGATGTGGATCGCCCGGATCGGATCCTGGCCGGGTTGACTGCCCGTCAGCTGACGCTGCTGGCCCCTCCGGTCCTGCTCGCGGTCGCGGTCTACTGGACCGCCTCGCCCTACCTCCCGTTGCCGGTGGTGGCGGTGCTGGTCGTGCCGCTACTCGGCGGCGGCGCCGCGCTCGCACTCGGCCAGCGCGGCGGTCTGACCGCCGACCGATACGCCGCCGCCGCCCTCGCCCACCACCGCGCCCCCAAGCTCCACCTCACCGCCCCCGAAGGGATCCCGGCGCAGCCCGGCTGGCTACCCGACATCCCCGCCGCCCGCCGCCGTCACCCGGTGCCGGCGAGGCCGCTGGCCGGCGGGGTGGACGCGGCTGGGGTGATCGACCTACGCGGCGCGGTCGGTGTCGTCGCCGAAGTCCAAGGCGTGAACCTCGCCCTCGCCGGCGACAGTGACACCGGGCGGAAGGTCGCCGGGTATGCGCGGATGCTCAACGCGCTGTCCGGCCGGATCCAGATCACCATCCGTGGCGTCCCGGTCCACCTCGACCCGCACACCGACCGGCTACGCACCCTCGCCGAGCAGGCGCCTCACCCGGCGCTGGCCGCCGCGGCCCGTGACCACGCCAACTTCCTCGGCGACATCGCGGCGAGCCGGCGGTTGCGGAGCCGGCAGATCCTGCTCACCGCCTACGAACCCATCCCCGCGCTGCGCGGCGGCCGAGACAGCGCCGCCGCGGCGGCGGCGCGCCGCCTCGAGGAAGCCCTCGGCCTGCTCGCCGCCGCCGGCCTACGCGGACGAATCCTCACTGGTCCCGAGCTGACAGGTCTGCTCGCCTCGGCCGCCGACCCGGCAGGCCCACCACCGCCCGACCGTGTCACCGCTTCGGGTCCGGTCCTCGGACCGGCGCGGATTGGAGGCCGCCGATGAGCCGCCGCAACCGGCGGCACATCGCCGAGCAGGGCGCGCCGTCACGCAGCCGCCGACCCCTGCGCCCCAGCCGCGGGCAGGGGCCGGGGCAGCTGCTGCCGGTCGAGGGTCCGGCGCTGTTCACCCCGCCCGCGCTGGTGGTCGATGCCGGGCAGATCGAGGTCAGCGGGATCTGCGCGACCACGATCACCGTGGTCGGCTACCCGCGTGAAGTCGGCCCCGGGTGGATGGAGCCGCTGCTGGCCTACCCGGGTCGCCTCGATGTCGCCCTGCACATCGACCCGACCCCGCCCGCGGTGGCGGCGCTGCGGTTGCGTCGCCAGCTGGGCCGGCTCGAATCCGGCCGCCGCGCCGACGCCGCGGCCGGCCGGCTCGCCGACCCTGAGCTCGACGCCGCCGCCCAGGACGCCGGGGAGCTGGCCCGTCAGGTCGCGCGTGGTGAGGCACGGCTGTTCCGGACCGGGCTGTATCTGACCGTCTACGCCGACACCCGCGAGCAGCTCGCCGAGGAAGCGGCGCGGGTCACCGCGCTGGCGCACAGTCTGCTGCTCACGGTGCGCCGGGCCCGGTACCGCACGGTGCAGGGCTGGGTGAGCACCTTGCCCCTAGGTCTGGACCTGCTCCAGATTCGCCGGGCGATGGACACCCAGGCCCTCGCAGCCGGGATCCCGTTCACGACCCCTGACCTGCCCCTGCCCGACCCGGACCGCCCCGGGGCCGCTCCGGTCGTCTTCGGCACGAACCAGCATTCCGCCGGGATCGTGGCCCATGACCGGTGGGCGCAGCCGAACTACAACTCGGTCGTCACTGGCGCCTCCGGGGCGGGCAAGAGCTTCCTGATGAAGCTCGACGTTCTGCGGTCCCTGTACCAGGGTGTTGAGGTCGCCGTGGTGGATCCGGAGGACGAGTACAGCCGGCTCGCCGCCGCCGTCGGGGGCACCCGCCTCGCCCTGGGGGAGCCCGGGGTGCGCCTCAACCCCCTCGACCTGCCCGCCCACTCCCACCACGACCCCGACCTCCTCACCCGCCGCGCCCTGTTCTGCCACACGTTGATCGCCACCCTGCTTGGCGAACCCACCGCCGATGACGGCGGTGGTCTGGGCGCGGGGGGCCGGGCGGCGTTGGACGCGGCGATCCTCAGCGCCTACCGCGCTGCCGGGATCACCCACGACCAGGCCACCTGGACCCGACCCGCCCCGCTGCTCGCCGACGTCGCCACCGCCCTGCGCAGCGCGGAGGACCCGGCCGGCCCGACGCTCGCCGCCCGCCTCGCCCCGTTCGTCACCGGCTCGCACGCCGGCCTGTTCGCCCACGCGACCACCACCAGCCCGACCGGGCATCTCGTCGTCTACTCGCTGCGCGCCCTGCCCGACGAGCTGAAAGCCGCCGGCACCCTGCTCACCCTGGACGCGATCTGGCGGACCATCGCCGACCCCACGAAACGACGACGGCGTCTCGTCGTCGTCGACGAGGGCTGGCTGCTCATGGCCCACCCCGCCGGCGCCCGTTTCCTCTACCGGCTCGCGAAAGCGGCCCGCAAGCACTGGGCCGGTCTGGCCGTGGTCACCCAGGACTCCGCCGACCTCCTGAGCTCCGAGCTCGGCCGGGCGGTCATCGCCAACAGCGCCACCCAGATCCTGCTCCGCCAGGACCCCAGCGTGATCGACGAGCTGCGCCGGGTCTACAAGCTCACCGACGGCGAGACCACCCAGCTCCTCACCGCCGGCCCCGGCGATGCCTTGCTGCTGACCGGGAGCGGGCAGCGCACCGCCCTACACGCCCTCGCCTCCCCCGCCGAACACGCCCTGATCACCACAGACCCGGCCGACACCACCGCCGCCGAGACCAACCCCGACGAGGGCCCGTTCGACCCGGGCTGGGGCGAACGCCCCGCCGTCGCGGCGACCGGGCCGGGTCGGGGCCCTCGCCGGCCGCTGGTCCGCCGGCCGGTGGACGACGACGCCGACCCGTTCTAACCCGGCCTCTCTGCGCCGGGTCGTGGTGCCGCCGCCCGGAATCCCGGCGGCGGCACCACTCGGACCCGCCTCACCTCTGCTGAGTCCTGTTTGTCCTGCTCGTATGCCTGGAGGCATGCATGATTCTCGCTGCTCCAACCCCTCCGTCGGGGCTTCCCCCCGTCCCTCCTCCACCCCCTCCGCCCCCGGCTCCGGCGCCGGAGTTGCCGGGGTGGTTCACCGACCCCGACCGGATCCTCTCCGGTCTGCAGGCGTGGCTGGCTGGCCACGCCGGCTGGTGGCCGCTGGCCCTGCTCGCCGTCGTTCTGCTGCTGGCCGCCGCTTACGGCCGCGGCCGGGTCCGGGCCCATCGGCATGCGGTGCTGTGCGAGGGGGCGCGGACGGTGGAGATCCTCACCCCGCCCGAGGTGTCCGCCCACGCCGCGGAGATTTTCTGGGGTCAGATGGGTGGCCTGCAACGCCCGTTCTGGGCCCGGTTGCTGCACGGCCAGCCGCATCTGGGCTGGGAACTGCTCGCCACCCGCGCGGGGACGGTGATCCGGCTGTGGGTCCCCGGCCCGGTGCCCCCGGGGATGGTGGAGCGGGCGGTGCAGGCGGCGTGGCCCGGCGCCCGGACCACGACCCGGCCCGCGAGCGCGCCGCTGCCGGACTATGCGCTGGCGATCGGTGGGCAGCTGCGTCTGGCCCAGGTCGACGTGCTCCCGCTGCGCGCCGACCCCTCGGGTGATCCGATCCGTTCGCTCCTCAGTGCCGCTTCCGAACTTGATGATGGTGAGGCGGCGGTGGTGCAGTTGCTGGCCCGGCCGGTGACCGGCCGGCGGCTGCGCCTGGCGCGGCGGGCGGCGGCGCGTCAGCGTGGCCAGTACACCCCCAGCCTGCTCAGCCGCGCCCTTGATCTGATCACCCCTCATGCTGGGCCACGCCCGGCCCCTGGGCAGGTGGTGGGCAAGGCCGGGCCGACACCGCCGGAGGACTCCGCCGCGTCCCGTGCGATCGGCCTCAAAGCGGTCGGCCCCCGCTGGGAGGCGACGGTCACCTACGCCGCGGCGCATCTCGCCCCGCCGATGAGCAAGACCGGGCAGAAGGCCGCGGTGATGATGCTGCGCGGGCGGGCCCACGCCCTGGCGAGCGCGTTCGCCCTCTACTCCGGGCACAACTATCTGCGCCGCCTGCGCTTGGCGCACCCGGTGCCGCTGCTGGCCGCCCGGCGGCTGCGGCGCGGGGACCTGCTCGCCGTCAGTGAGCTCGCCGCCCTCGCCCATCTCCCCCTCGACACCGCGGTGCCGGGGCTGTCGCGGGCCGGGGCCGCGGCCGTCGCACCCCCGGCCGGGATCCCCGAGGCCGGACCCCGGGTCAAGCCGCTCGGGGAGAGCGAAGCCGGCCGGCGTCGCCACGTCGGCCTGAAGGTGGCCGATGCCCGCCACCATGTTCACGTCGTCGGCGCGACCGGGTCGGGGAAGTCGACGCTGCTGGCGAACATGATCCTCGCCGATGCGGAAGCCGGCCGCGGGCTGGCGGTCTTCGACCCGAAAGGCGACCTGGTCAACGACGTCCTGGCCCGCCTGCCCGCGGACGCCGCCGACCGGGTCGTGCTCCTCGACCCCGAGGACCCCGTGCCCCCGCCGTGCCTGAACATTCTCGACGGCGGCGACGCCGATCTGGCCACCGACCAGCTGGTGGGGATCTTCCGCCGGATCTGGGCTGACTCGTGGGGGCCGCGGACCGATGACCTGCTGCGCGCGACCTGCCTGACTCTGTTGGAACGGCGCACCCGCACCGGGATCACCCCGACGTTGGGCGATGTCGTCAAGGTCCTCACCGAACCGGACACCCGACGTAAAGCCACCACGGGGGTGACCGATCCGATCCTGGCTAGTTTCTGGACCTGGTACGAGCGGCTCTCCGACGGTGCCCGCGCGGCGGCGATCGGCCCGATCCTGAACAAACTCCGCGCCCTACTCCTGCGCACGTTCGCCCGCCAGGCCCTGGCCGCCGGACCCTCCACCGTGGACCTGCGGCAGGTCCTGGACCGCGGCGGGATCCTCCTCGTCCGCATCCCCAAAGGCGTGATCGGGGAAGACGCCTCCCGCATCGTCG
>NZ_KB891117.1 GCF_000373365.1 Parafrankia discariae | reverse complement strand
CCATCACCAAAGAACAGATTTAGCGCGAGCACGTAGTACACCACAACGTGAGCCGGTAACAACCGGGAACGTTTCNCTCGTTTCCCGCACTCGGCCACGACCTCATCGATCAAGTCTCGACGCAGAAGCCGAGTCAACACACCGACGCCAATGCGGTCCGTCAGCCGCTCACCCACCGACGGGACCATCTCAAAATCACCAGCCACAGACGCATTCTAATAGAGCAGGAACAACGCATCAGCAAAGCGTGGAGGAGGCATCCCGAAAAACTTATCCATCACCGCACCCAGAGACGGTCGACGTGCTAACTAAGCGGCATTGGGCTCTACCTCGCCACCGTCATCGACTGCTACTCCCGTAAAGTCGTCGGCTGGTCAATGGCCAACCACACGCGAACCGAGCTCATCATCGACGCGTTCACCATGGCCGCCTCCCGCACCACCCTGACCAAGAACGCGACTTTCCACTCCGATCGCGGAGCGCAATATACGTCAGATGCCTACCATCGCCTCCTGAAATGCCATGGTGCACGCCCGTCGGTCGGAGCCACCGGAGTGTACTGGGACAACTCCGCCGCAGAATCGTTCTTCGGCACACTCAAGAACGAACTCGTCCACCGGGATACCTATCCAACCCGCCGCGCCGCGCGTACCGCGATCGCCGAGTACATCGAGGTCTTCTACAACCGGCAGCGACTCCACTCAACTCTCGGCTACCGCACCCCAGAACACATCGAACGCGCATACCACTCAACCCAGAACGCAGTGAAGAAAGCAGCATAAAGCTGCTATAGTCCGTCTACGTCCGTGTCCGGGAAACGGGCAGCACCTCAGTTCCGGACGAGGTGGTGACCGTAGACAACGTAAGTATCGCCGCGGTCACCCGTTGCGATAGATTGCCCATCTGCCCTTCGAGTGGCGGACCAATCGGCCCCTTGCCGCCTGGCCACGCGGCTGACGCTGATCCATGAGGAGGGCAGGACCGGTCGCTGTCCCCGAAGTCCTCACGGACGAAGGTTGATGATCGTCTTTCCCTTGCGTCGCTCGGTCGGACTGAGGGCGGCTACGGCATTATCGATGGTCGCGACGTTGCCGATGTTCGTTCGCAGCCGTCCGTCGCGCACCCGCTGCACGACCTCACCCAGTTGAGCGCGATCGGACTCGACAACGAAGTCGACCGCCAGGCCGTCGGCGGGCCGCGCCTCGGGCGGTCCGACGACGGACACCAGCGTTCCCCCGGCTCGAACCAGACCCGCGGACCACTTCTGGATGTCGCCGCCGATGACATCGAAGACCAGATCGACTCCGCCTACGTCTTCCAGCGCGTCGTTCTCAAGGTCGACGAATTCCTGCGCGCCGAAGTCGAGCGCCTTCTGCCGGTCGGCGGCGCGTCCGGTGCCGATGACGTACGCACCGAACTCGCGCGCGAGCTGCGTCACCATCGTCCCGACTGCGCCGGCCGCGCCATGCACGAGCACGCTCTGCCCCGCCTGAAGGCGGCCGTGCTCGAACAGCCCCTGCCACGCGGTCAGCCCCGAAATCGGCAAGCTCGCGCCCACCGTGAAGTCGATGTCGCCCGGGAGCGGTGCGAGGTTGCGTGCCTCGACGGCCACATACTGCGCCAGGGTGCCGTCGCGGTGCCAGTCCGAGAGGCCGAACACCCGCTGTCCCACCGACAGCCCCGTCGTGCCATAGCCGAGGGCGGTGACCACTCCGGCCAGCTCATGCCCGGGGATCGACGGTGTTCGGTCACGGTCGACGCGATCGGTCCAGGTCGAGGGCCACGCCATCTCAGTCGGGACGAATCCCGACGCATGAACCTCAACGACGACGTCGTTTATCGCTGCCGACGGCTCGGGCCGCTCCACCAGCCTCATCCCGGCCGTTCCCGCAGCCTGGTCCGTCACGACGATCGCCTTCATGGGTAACTGACTCCTCGGTCATTTGTCTTGGGCGCAGTGGTGAACGCGTATCGCTCACGGACGAACGCGGATGATCGTCTGCCCGCCGATCCGCTCGGTCGGACCGAAGGCCGCGACGGCATCGTCGAGAGTTGCGATGCTGCCGATGCTCGTCCACAGCCGTCCATTCCGCACCCGCCGGACGATCTCACCCAGTTGGGCACGACCGGACATGACAACAAAGTCGAGCGCCAACCCGCCCACCCGCCGGGTCAGCAGGAGGCGCCGGACAGATCGCGGTGCCATCCGCCGACACCGATGAAGTCCGGGTCAGGCGGCGCGGTGCGGATGCTCTAGCGTGCGGGCGAACGGCTGGGTGCGCAACTCCGCCGGCGGGCCGATCAGGCGCAGCATGGTGTCAGGATGGAGACCCGGTCGCACAGCCGCTCCGCCCTGGCCAGCTGGTGTGCAGTCAGGAAGATGGTCACGCCGCGCCCGCGACAGCTCGCTCCGGACCGGCGGGCTCCAGGAGACGAGACCCGATGCCGGCGTCACGCAACACCAAGATCGTCGAATATCGCAGGGTTCGGATATCGGCACCC
This sequence comes from Parafrankia discariae, assembly GCF_000373365.1. Taxonomy (NCBI): domain Bacteria; kingdom Bacillati; phylum Actinomycetota; class Actinomycetes; order Frankiales; family Frankiaceae; genus Parafrankia; species Parafrankia discariae. Next base: position 5,646 of record NZ_KB891117.1, on the reverse strand, counting down.
TGCCAGTCAACTGAGCTTTTTGTAGGTTCTCAAAAGAGATGACAGTTCTTCAAAAGGAATGTCGCTGATCTGTCGCGGACCGGAAAGATCGATGAGAAGTGGCTCGGCGAGTCGGTCGCGCGGTCGAGGTCATCAGCGACGGCCATGGCAGCGGTCCTTTCCCGTATGGCTGGTACTGGTTGGTGATCTCCTCCGCGACGTAGGAGAATCGTGTCGCTTCAGTCGAGCTCCTCGACCAGCCCGATGATGATGCCCTCGGGGCCGCGGACGTAGCAGTACCGGCAGTAATCCTCGTACTGCGCCACCTCACCCACGAGTTCGGCGCCGTGGGCGCGCAGGCGGGCGAGGACGTCGTCAACGGCGTCGACGACGAACGTCAGGCGAGGGATGCCCGGGGTGTTCAGCGGCGCCCTCGGCGCGGTGCTGGTGGCCACCGGCGAATGGAACGTCGACAGCTCGACCCGGCCGTGGCCGTCCGGGGTCCGCACGACGGCCATGTCCGCTCGGACGCCTTCCAGCCCGACGAGCTGGTCCACCCATTCACCCTCGACTGCTGTCTCGCCCTCCAGTTCCAGGCCCAGTTCGACGAAGAACGCGATGGCAGCCGGGAGATCCTCGACCACAACGCCGGCGTGATCCATCCGGTGGATCGTCATGACTTCCTCCCGTGTCGCGCGACCCTCGTGGCCGCTCATGTCCCTGGGACGGAGCCGGCGCCACGTTCTCGACACCCGAACCGACCGAACAGCCACAGCAGCAGCAGCGGCTTGGGGGGGCCCGGACCGCGCCGACCTGAGCTCGGCGCAGTCGGCTCAACCGGTCAAGTAGCTCGACGCTGTCATCGCCAAGAGTCAACCAGCGCCCATCGGACTCCAGCACGGTAGCGGAGGGCGCCCGACGCCACGAGATCCGCATCAACCGCGCCGGACCTGGCCGATTCTCAGCCGGTCTGCCCTGCGAGCGTCACTATGCCTGACATATCGGACGGTGCATCCAGGCTCAGGTATTCGCGTGGGAGCGGATGTAGGCGAGGGCGGCGTTCATCGCGGATTGCAGAGGGATGGTGTCACGCAGTGTTTGGGCGAGCAGTGTTCCGCCTTGTAGGGCGGCGAGCAGGGCGTAGGCGAGTTGCTCGATGTCGGCGTCGGGGCGTAGTTCGCCGCGTGTCTGCATGCGCTGGAGGCCGTTGTGGAGCAGGTCTTTCCATCGGAGGAATCCGTCGCAGAGGGTGGCGCGGGACTGTTCGTCGCTGATGCTGAGCTCTGCGGCGAGGGTGCCGAGGGTGCAGTCACCGCGTCCGTCGTTTTCGCTCTGCCGGGCGATCGCGGCGTCGGCCCAGGCCTGGAGGGCGTCGAAGCTGTCCAGGGCGCCGATCTGGGGTAGGCCACCGTGCTCGCCGACCGCGTCGGCCTGCCGGGTGATCACAGCGCGGATGAGGGCCTGTTTGGTGCCGAAGTAGTGGTGTAGCTGTGACCCGCTGACCCCGGCGACCCGCCGCACCTGGTCGGTGTTGGTCCCGGCCACTCCCTGCCGCGCGATCAGGTCAGTCGCGACCGCCACGATCCGGTCCCGCGTGGCCTGGCCCTTGGCGGTCAGACGCCGCTGCCCGTACACGTCCGCCATGACCCGATCATAGCTCAGATTGGGCGGCACCACCCAGAATGTGTGATAGGAATGGGCGAGCCCACCCAATTTGCAGCGAGAGGGTCACGCGATGACGACACCCAGCACGCTCGACGGACAGACCGCCCTGGTGACCGGCGCGAGCGCTGGCATCGGCCGGGCCATCGCACTGCGGCTGGCCGACCTGGGCGCCGAGGTGATCGTGCACGGCCGCGACGAGCAGCGCGGCGGCCAGGTAGTCAACGAGATCACCGCGCAAGGGGGCAAGGCGCGGTTCCTCGCCGCCGACCTCGGCGACGCCGAGGACACCGTGGGGCTGGCCGCCGCCGCCGGCCCGCTCGACATCCTGGTCAACAGCGCCGGGGTCTACTCCTTCACCAGCACACGCGACACCGACGCCGCCAGTTTCGACCGCCACTTCGCGATCAATACTCGCGCGCCGTTCCTGCTCGTCGCCGCGATCGCGCCGATGATGGCCGAGCGCGGGTCCGGGACGATCATCAACATCAGTTCGACCGCGGCAACGTCGCCGGCCCCGATCGGCGGTGCCTACGGCGCTTCCAAAGCGGCGCTGGAGCTGCTCACCCGGTCCTGGGCCACCGAGTTCGCTGCCCGTGGGGTGCGCGTGAACGCGGTGTCACCCGGACCCACCCGCACCGCCGGCACGCAGCAGATGCTCGGCGAGCACGTCGAGATGCTCGGACGCGGCAACCTGCGCGGCACCGTGGGCGAGCCCGATGAGATCGCCGCCGTCGTCGCTTTCCTGGCGACACCGGCCAGCTCCTATGTCAACGGGTCGGTCTTCGTTGTCGACGGCGGTGCGCTGAGCACCATGCCCGCCTGACCGAACCCGCACCCGCCCACGAGCCCACCTCCCACGCGCTCTATCTTGTGATCAAAACGGGCCCGAGGGAAGTGACAGATCGGCCAGAAAGCCGCCGGGGATAGGTCCGGAGAGAAGACCGCAGATCCCCGGTCACATCACCCCAAGGGGACACCAAAGATGCGAACCTACACATTTTAGCTTCTCGTCGGACGTGGCCACTTCTCACAGGGGCGCTATTGCATTCGGAAGATCCGACGCACGCCAATGGCCTGGTTGCTCATGGTCAGATGGCGGCGAGGAGCTCAGCGAACGCGGCTGCGAGCCGCAGCTTCGGGTCGCTGTCGGTGGCGAGTTCGTAGTGGCCGCGGCGGATGTTCTGGACGAACGCATGACCTGCGCTGATCGTCTGGGCGGAGCGCAGCCGTTTCAGTCCGTGCATCCGGCGGAGCCGGGCTTTGAGTCTACTGTGGTCGGATTCGATCCGGTTGTTCTCCCGTGCGGCGTCGATGTGGCGTGCCTCGGGGAGCAGTTCGTCGAGGAGCCTTGGATAGACGGGGGCCTTGTCGGTGCTGACCTCGACCGGCCGGCGCCCGTGGGACAGCGCCTGGGCGAAGAACCGGCGGGCGGCGGCCTGGTCGCGTCGGAGGCTGGCGAGGACGTCGATGACCTGCCCGTGCTGGTCAACCGCCCTGTACAGGTACGTCCACCGCCTGGCGACCTTGGCATAGGTCTCGTCGACGAACCACCGGTCACCAGGACGGTGTCGACACGGCCGGGCGGCGTCAACGAGCAGTGGCGTGAATCGCTGGACCCACCGGTAGTTCGTGACGTGGTCGACCTCGATGCCGCGTTCAGCGAGGAGCTCTTCGACGTCCCGGGTAGGACAGCGTGTACCGCAGGTACCACCGCACCGCAAGGACGATCACCTCGGGTGGGAACCGGAACCCGGCGAACTCCGACGTCGGAGCCGGGGGACGGACACGGCGTCGACACATCACCCGATCATGGCCGATCGGACGCCCCGCGATGGCCGACTTCGCCTATGCAACAGTGCCCCTGCGGCGCGGGCGCTCAGCGCCTCGTCTCGTACCTGGTCAGGATCACGCCGCGGGGAAACGTCCGCTTCTCCACCAGGTTCAGGTTCACCCAGCTGTCCAGCGCGGTGAAGAATGGCGTGCCGCCGCCCACCAGGACCGGCGCGGTGGCCAGCACGTACTCGTCAATCAGCCCGGCCCGCATGGCCGCCCCGGCGAGCGTCGCGCCGCCGATGTCCATCGGGCCGCCGTCCTCGGCCTTGAGCCGGGTGATCTCGGCGACCGCGTCGCCGGTGACCAGACGGGTGTTCCAGTCGACCTTGTCGATCGTCGAGGAGAACACCACCTTCGACATGTCCCGCCAGCGGCGCGCGAACTCGATCTCCGCCGAGGTGGCGTTGGGCTGCTGGTCGCCGGTCGGCCAGTAGGAGCTCATCGTCTGCCACAGCTTGCGCCCGTACAGCGACAGGTCGGTCGCCTGCAACTGGTCGGACCAAAACTGGAACAGCTCGTCGCTCGGCACGCTCCAGCCGATGTCGTCGCCGGGCGCGGCGATGTAGCCGTCCAGGGTCAGGTTCATGCCGTAGATCAGTTTCCGCATGGCGCCAGCCTTCCGTGAGTCGGTCTCACGCGCACAGACCGGCGCGGCGCGGGAAACTCATCGGTGCGCGATCTGAGCTCGCATGTAGTCCTCGTGCTCGGTGGCTCAGCCGCAGACTCATCGTTCCGCCGAGGAAATGGCATCGATCTGAGACTGATCTTGGGTGACAGCGCGGTGAGACAACAGAGAACCAGCAGGTCACAGAAGATCGACATGTCATCGGCGGCGAGGCCCTACAGGATGGCCGACGGCGTCGCCGCGTTGCTCGGCGACTAGCTGGCGGGCCGGCGACCGTGACCTGCCGGCACTGCGGCCCGCCGCTCATGTGCCTGCGGACGTCGGAAGCGCGGCGTGTCGTCATCAAGAACCGCTACGGGAACACGAACGCCCGCGTGGTGGTGGTGAACACCGCCGGCCCCCACCACCGCGACAGGTGCCGCACCTCGGTGAACGCCTCGAACATCAGCTCCCGTCGAGCACTGATGCCCCGGGAGATCACGATCTCGCGGTCGGCCGTCGCGGACTGCGCCGGCGCTCCTCGTCCCGTCGTGGTCATGAGCTACTCCTTCTGCCTCGCCTGCCGAGGTCCTGCACGTACTCGTCCAGGCGGTCGAAGTTCTCGTTCCAGAACCGCTCGAACCCGCCGGCCCGGCCGGGCTGGATGAGAACGGCGGCGCGGCCGACCCAGCCAAGCGCCCTCAAGAAGACGCCGTCATAAAGTAGCCGTGCCCTTCCGACATCCACGCGTACGTCGCCGGCCCGGCGGCGCGTGGGCGGCGGTGCGTGAGAGTGGGTGGATTACGCCGGGGTGGATGGAAGCCGGTGGCTGGGGCCTGCTGGCCGGGTCCGCGCTGTTGGTTGGTTCCGCAGTGGGCTATCTGGTGCGACTGCCGCGGCGCGTGGTCGCCTCGGTGATGGCGTTCGGCGCTGGTGTGCTGCTGTCCGCGGTGGCCTTCGACCTGATCTCGGATGCGTACGAGCAGGGTGGGTTGACCCCCACCGTGCTCGGAGCGGTTGCCGGCGCCGTCGCCTATACGGGCTGCAACGTGGTTTTGGCATGGCGGGGGGCGCGGCACCGTAAACGTTCCGGGGGGCAGCAGCCCTCGGAGGACGAGCAGGCGGGCTCGGGCACGGCACTCGCTCTCGGGGCGCTTCTGGACGGCATCCCCGAATCGGTGGTGATCGGTGCGAGTCTGCTGGGCGGCGGGGCGGTCAGCGCGGCCACCGTCGTCGCGGTGTTCGTCAGCAACGTGCCCGAAGGGCTGTCCAGCGCGGCGGGGATGCGGCGAGCCGGCCGCTCCCCGACCTACGTCTTCGGGCTGTGGACTGTCATCGCGCTGATCAGTGGTCTTGCCGCCGTCGTCGGATACACGCTGCTGGGTGGTGTCTCGCCGCTGGTCCTGGCCGCGGTGACCGCGGTGGCTGGCGGCGCCATCCTGACGATGATCGCGGACACGATGGTCCCGGAGGCGTTCGACGAGGCGCATCTGGCGACCGGCCTCATCCTCCTCGTCGGATTCCTGGGGGCGTTCTCGATTTCGGTCTCCGGTCGCTGATCGGCC
>NZ_KB891116.1 GCF_000373365.1 Parafrankia discariae | reverse complement strand
AGGGGCGCTGGTGTTCGGGTGGCTGTTCGGGTCCGAGTGAAGTCCAGGGCGTCTGACGGTGATCTGACACTGATCTGACTCTGATCATCTGCGGGGTTCGCGGCGATGTTTCTGATCAGAGTCAGATCACCGTCAGATCAGTGTCAGATCACCGTCAGGTCGCGTCCGGACGCATCTTCGCCGCGCTGACCTGGGTGTGGATGAGTGTCAGATCACCGTCAGATGGGGTGTGGCGTCCTTGGGGCCGACCGGAACACAGGGCCTCACGGACGGGAGTCCACCCATGGCGGTACACGACTTTGGGGACACGGCGGAGTCATCGTTGGATCTGGTGGAGGCAGCGTTCCTGACGCTGGCGGATTCCTCCGCCGCGCTGGGGGTGAACGGCGCCGATATTCCGGGCATGGCGGACCGGTGGTTCGGCCTGCGGGAATTGCGAGTGGAATTGGCCCGGCCGCAGACGTCGGTGGCGACGCGGCAGGCGGTGTGGGCGTTTCTCCTGCGTTCGCGGGAGATGGATGCGTGGAAGGTGGCGGCGGTGGGGATGGCGATGCCGGCGCTGCGGCATATCACCGCCACCCTGGCCCCGGTGTATCGCGGTGACATCGCCGATCTCGACGCGGAGGTGCTGACCGGGTTTGTCGACGTGCTGTCCGGGCTCCCGGTGGGGGCGCGGGGAATCCCGATGCGGTTGGTGTTCGGGGCGCTCCGGGCGGGGTTGGTGGAGGTGGTGTCTTACCGCAAGCCCGGGATGGACATTCCGGTCCTGGACGCGGTGCCGCGCTGGCCGTGGCTGGACGCGCGGTGGTTGCTGGCGCAGGCGACCGAACGGGGGGTGATCAGCCCGGTGGACGCGCGCCTGCTGCTGGTGAACCGGGTGCGGGGGGTGGCGTTGGCGGAGTTGTCCGCGCGGGGCCGTACCCCGGGTGAGGAGTTGGCGGTGCGTCGCCGCCGGGCGGAACGGGACCTGGTGGCCGCGGTCGCGGCTGGCCGGGTCGGCCCCGGGACCGGCGGTGAGGGCCGATGACGGGCCGAGGCCACACCCTGCTCCGGCACACACGTAGGGCTGTGCAGGGTGCGGGCAGCCTGCTGCGCCGCCTGCGGGGATTGGGTTCGCCCGCCGTGTGGGTGGCGGTGGCCGGAGGGCTGGCCGCGGCGGGGTGGCTGCTCACGCAACCCGGCGGGGAGCCGGCCGGGGCGGGGGTGCTGGTGCCGTGCGGGTCGGTGGTGGACCTGGCCCGGGTGGGCTGCGCGGTGCTGGCCGGCTCGCTGACGATCCTGCTTCTGGGGGCCGGCGGTGGCGCGGTGGAGCGGTCGTCGCGGCGAGGGCGGCGGCGTGAGGATCTGCTGCGGCTCGCGGTTGGGTGCGTGGTCGTCGTCGTGCTGCTGGTCGTGCTCTCCGATGTGGCGGGGGCCGCGGCGGTCGTGACGGGGCAGCAGGCTCCGCCGCCGCCGGCGCCGGTGTCGACCGCGCCGGATCTGAACACGGTGCTGAACAACGCGAGGAACTGGCTGATGGGGATCCTTGCCACGGTCGCGACGTTCTTCTTCACCCTCGGGGCCGCGCGATATGGGAGCGCGAACGGTGATCCCGGGGAGGTGGAGCGGGCGAAAGGCGCGTTCCGTAACGCCGCGATCGGGTACAGCCTGGCGGTCCTGGCGCCGTTGGTGTTGCAGGCGTTGCGTTCGGTGGTCGGGGCCTGATGTTCCGGCCAGGGCGGAAGCCGCGGCGGCCCCGGGTGTGGGGGTGGCGGGTCGGGGTGGTCGTGTGCGTGCTGGCGGTGGGTGCTGGGGTGCTGGGGGTGGTGGGGGCGCAGGCCGCGGTCCCGGCCGCACCGGCACCGTCGCCCGCCGCACCGGCTCCGGCGGGCCCTCCGGGGCCGGGGGTGGAGCCCGCCGACCCCAGCCCGCAGGTCCCCTCGGTCGTGCCGGCTCCCTCCGGCGGGGATGCGCCTGTTCCCTCCGGCGGGCCCTCCCCCGAGGGCTCCGAGGAGGCACCGGCGCCGACCGCGGTGCCAGGACAGGTGCCAGCGCCACCGTCCGCACAGCCGGCCCCGACCGCCCCCGCCCCTGACAGTGGTGGTGGTGGTGGAGTGGTGGGCACGCTGTTCGGCTGGGCGGACATCCCCGGGCGGATCCTGCGGGCGATCAATGGCTGGTTTGAGGGGCTCGTCGAGGCGGCGTTGGAGCCGGTCGTGCGTCTGCTCGGCCAGACCATTCTGAGCACTCCGGATGTGACGGAGCAGCCGCGGATCCGCCAGCTGTGGGCGGGCAGCGTGCTGATCGCGAACAGTGTGATGCTGCTGGTGTTGATGGCTGGTGGGGTCGCGGCGATGGGTTACGACAGTGTGCAGACCCGCGCCACCGCCAAGGAAATGCTCCCTCGGATGATCCTCGGGTTCGGGGAGGCGAACCTGAGCCTGCCGCTGATCGGCTGGTCGATCTCCGCCGCGAACGCCTTGTCCCGTGCGTTCACGACCATGGGTGGGTTCGATGCGAGCGGGGCGTTCGGTGATTTGCTGACGGTGCTGGCGGCGGGGCGGATCCACGGCATCTTCCTGGTCTTGTTGCTGATCGGCGTGGTCGGGATGATCGTGATGCTGCTCGTCGGCTGGGTGATCCGGGTGATCGTGCTGATGGGGCTGGCGGTGACCGGTCCGCTGATGCTGATCTGCCGGGGCCTGCCGTGGACGGAGCACATCGCGAACCTGTACTGGCGGGCCGCGGTGGGCTGTCTGGCGGTGCAGGTCGGCCAGTCGGTGCTGCTCGTCCTGGGTGTGCGGGTGCTGTTCGCCACCGATGACGGGGCGTTCCACCCGGTGGGCGTCGCGGACAGTCTCGGCAACATTCTGACCGCCGCTGGGCTGTTCTACGTCGCGATCCGCCTGCAATCCACGGTGATGCGCACCGTCATGGGTGGCGGCCGTTCCACCGTCGTGTCGCTGGTGAAGTACCGGCTGTTGCGCCAGGGCCTCCACAGGCTCGGCATCCCCCTCTAACCGCCGCCTCCGGCGTTCTCTCTCTCCTTCTTGTCGCTCTGTGGCCTGAAAGGTCGTGTTTGCTATGCCCGAAACCTCCCGATCTGATCGGGTTCGGATTCCGTCTGATGTGGATCGGCCGGATCGGATCCTGGCCGGGTTGACCGCCCGTCAGCTGACGCTGCTGGCCCCGCCGGTCCTGCTCGCGGTCGCGGTGTACTGGACCGCCTCGCCGTATCTGCCGCTGCCGGTGGTGGCGGTGCTGGTGGTGCCGTTGCTCGGCGGCGGCGCCGCTCTCGCGCTCGGGCAGCGCGGAGGGGTGACCGCGGACCGGTACGCTGCCGCCGCCCTGGCCCACCACCGTGCCCCCAAGCTCCACCTCGCCGCCCCCGAAGGGATCCCCGCGCAGCCTGGCTGGCTACCTGACATCCCCGCCGCCCGCCGTCGTACGCCGGTGGCGGCGAGGCCGCTGGCCGGCGGGGTGGACGCGGCTGGGGTGCTCGACCTGCGCGGCGCGGTCGGGGTCGTCGCCGAAGTGGCGGGGGTGAACCTCGCCCTCGCCGGCGACAGCGACACCGGGCGGAAGGTCGCCGGGTATGCGCGGATGCTCAACGCGCTGTCCGGCCGGATCCAGATCACCATCCGCGGGGTGCCGGTCCGCCTCGACCCGCACACCGACCGGCTACGCACCCTGGCCGAGCAGGCGCCTCATCCGGCATTGGCCGCCGCGGCCCGTGACCACGCCCACTTCCTCGGCGATATCGCGGCGAGCCGGCGGTTGCGGAGCCGGCAGATCCTGCTCACCGCCTACGAACCCATCCCCGCGCTGCGTGGCGGCCGGGACAGTGCCGCGGCGGCGGCGGCGCGCCGTCTCGAGGAAGCCCTCGGCCTGCTCGCCGCCGCCGGCCTACGCGGGCGGATCCTGTCCGGCCCCGAGCTGACCAGCCTGCTGGCCTCCGCCGCCGACCCGGCAGGTCCACCACCGCCCGAGGGTGCCACCGCTGCCGGTCCGGTCCTCGGACCGGCGCGGACGGGAGGCCGTCGATGAGCCGCCGCAACCGGCTGCACGTCGCCGAGCAGGGTGCACCGTCCCGCAGCCGCCGGCCCCTGCGCCCCACCCGCGGGCAGGGGCCGGGGCAGGGGCTGCCGGTCGAGGGTCCGGCGCTGTTCACCCCACCCGCGCTGCTGGTCGATGCCGGGCAGATCGAAGTCAGCGGCATCTGCGCGACCACGATCAGCGTGGTCGGCTACCCGCGTGAGGTCGGGCCGGGATGGATGGAGCCGCTGCTGGCCTACCCGGGCCGCCTCGACGTCGCCCTGCACATCGACCCGACCCCGCCCGCGGTGGCGGCGCTGCGGCTGCGCCGCCAGCTGAGCCGGCTCGAGTCCGGCCGCCGCGCCGACGCGCAGGCGGGAAAGCTCGCCGACCCGGAGCTGGACGCCGCCGCCCAGGACGCCGGGGAGCTGGCCCGTCAGGTCGCGCGTGGTGAGGCACGGCTGTTCCGCGTCGGGTTGTACCTGACCGTCTACGCCGACAGCCGCGAGCAGCTCGCGGAGGAGGCGGCGCGGGTCACCGCGCTGGCGCACAGTCTGCTGCTCACGGTGCGCCGCGCCCGGTACCGCACGGTGCAGGGCTGGGTCAGCACCCTGCCCCTGGGCCTGGACCTGCTCCAGATCCGCCGGGCGATGGACACCCAGGCCCTCGCCGCCGGGATCCCGTTCACCACCCCCGACCTACCCCTACCCGACGTGGACCGCACCGGGGCCGCCCCGGTTGCCTATGGGACGAATCTGCACTCGGCGGGCCTGGTGATGCATGACCGGTGGGCGCAGCCGAACTACAACTCCGTGACCACCGGCGCGTCGGGCGCCGGCAAAAGCTTCCTCACGAAGCTCGACGTTCTGCGCTCCCTCTACCAGGGCGTTGAGGTCGCCGTCGTGGATCCGGAGGACGAGTACAGCCGGCTCGCCACCGCCGTCGGGGGCACCCGCCTCGCACTCGGGGAGCCTGGGGTGCACCTCAACCCCCTCGACCTGCCCGCCCACTCCCACCACGACCCCGACCTCCTCACGCGCCGGGCCCTGTTCTGCCACACGTTGATCACCACCCTGCTTGGTGACCCCACCGCCGATGACGGCGGTGGTCTGGGCGCGGGGGGTCGGGCGGTGTTGGACGCGGCGATCCTGAGCGCCTACCACGCTGCCGGGATCACCCACGACCGGGCCACCTGGACTCGGCCCGCCCCGCTGCTCGCCGACGTCGCCGCCGCCCTGCGCAGCGCGGAGGACCCGGCCGGCCCGGCACTCGCCGCCCGCCTCGCCCCGTTTACCTCCGGGTCGCATGCCGGTCTGTTCGCTCACCCGACCACGACCCAGCCCACCGGGCATCTCGTCGTCTACTCGCTGCGCGCCCTGCCCGACGAGCTGAAAGCCGCCGGCACCCTGCTCACCCTGGACGCGATCTGGCGGACCGTCGCCGACCCGGCCCGACGCCGGCGGCGCCTCGTGGTGGTGGATGAGGGGTGGCTGCTGATGGCCCACCCCGCCGGCGCCAAGTTCCTTTTCCGCCTCGCGAAAGCCGCCCGTAAGCACTGGGCAGGTCTGGCCGTGGCAACGCAGGACTCCGCCGACCTGCTCGGTTCCGAGCTCGGCCGGGCGGTCGTCGCGAACGCGGCCACCCAGATCCTGCTCCGCCAGGACCCCAGCGTGATCGACGAGCTGCGTCGGGTCTACAAGCTCACCGACGGCGAAGCCACCCAGCTACTCACCGCCGGCCCCGGCGACGCCCTGCTGCTGACCGGAACCGGGCAGCGCACCGCCCTACACGCCCTGGCCTCCCCCGCCGAACACACCCTGATCACCACAGACCCGGCCGACACCACCACCACCGCCACTCCCACCGACACGGGATCGCTCGACCCGGGCTGGGTCGAACGCCCCGCCGTCGCGGACACCGGGCCGGGTCGCGCTGCTCGCCGACCGGCCACCCGCCGGCCGGTGGACGACGACGCCGACCCGTTCTAACCCGGCCCCTCTGCGCCGGGTGGTGCCGCCGCCCGGAACCCCGGCGGCGGCCCCACCCGGACCGCCTCACCTCTGCCACGTCCTGTTTGCCCTGCTCACATGCCTGGAGGCATGCATGATTCACGCTGCTCCAACCCCTCCGGCGGGGCTCCTCCCCGTCCCTCCTCCACCCCCTCCGCCCCCGGCTCCGGCGCCGGAGTTGCCGGGGTGGTTCACCGACCCCGACCGGATCGTCTCCGGTCTGCAGGCGTGGCTGGCTGGCCACGCCGGCTGGTGGCCCCTCGCCCTGCTCGCCGTCGCCCTGCTCCTGGCCGTGGAGTACGGCCGCGGCCGGGTCCGGGCCCATCGGCATGCGGTGCTGTGCGAGGGGGCGCGGACGGTGGAGATCCTCACCCCACCCGAGGTGTCCGCCCACGCCGCGGAGATCTTCTGGGGTCAGATGGGTGGCCTGCAACGGGCGCGCTGGGACCGGCTGGTTCACGGCCAGCCGCATCTGGGCTGGGAACTGCTCGCCACCCGCGCGGGCACGGTGATCCGGCTGTGGGTCCCGGGGCCGGTGCCACCGGGGATGGTGGAGCGGGCGGTGCAGGCCGCGTGGCCCGGTGCCCGGACCACGACCCGGCCGGCGAGCGCGCCGCTGCCGGACTATGCGCTGGCGATCGGTGGGCAGCTGCGTCTGGCCCAGGTCGACGTGCTCCCGCTGCGCGCGGACCCCTCCGGGGACCCGATCCGCTCGTTGCTCAGTGCCGCCTCCGAACTCGACGACCACGAAGCCGCGGTCGTGCAGCTGCTCGCCCGGCCGGTGACCGGTCGGCGGCTGCGTTTGGCGCGGCGGGCGGCGGCGCGTCAGCGGGGCCAGTACACCCCCAGCCTGCCCGGCCGCGCCCTCGACCTGATCACCCCGCATGCCGGGCCCCGCCCAGCCCCTGGGCAGGTGGTGGGCAAGGCCGGGCCGACACCGCCGGAAGACTCCGCCGCCTCCCGCGCGATCGGCCTCAAAGCAGTCGGCCCCCGCTGGGAAGCCACCGTCACCTACGCCGCCGCCCACCTCGCCCCACCGATGACCAAGATCGGGCAGAAGGCCGCGGTGATGATGCTGCGCGGCCGAGCCCACGCCCTGGCCTCCGCGTTCGCGTTGTACGCCGGGCACAACTATCTACGCCGCCTGAAACTGCCGCACCCGGTGCCGCTGCTGGCCGCCCGCCAGCTGCGCCGCGGGGACCTGCTCGCCGTCAGTGAGCTCGCCGCCCTCGCGCACCTTCCCCTCGACACCGCCGTCCCGGGGCTGTCCCGGGCCGGGGCCGCGGCCGTCGCACCCCCGGCCGGGATCCCCGAAGCCGGACCCCGGGTCAAGCCACTCGGGGAAACCGAGGCCGGCCGGCGCCGCGCGGTGGGGTTGAACGTCGCAGACGCCCGCCACCACGTCCACGTCGTCGGCGCCACCGGGTCGGGGAAATCGACGCTGCTCGCGAACATGATCCTCGCCGATGCGGAAGCCGGCCGCGGGCTGGCGGTCTTCGACCCGAAAGGCGACCTGGTCAACGACGTCCTCGCCCGCCTGCCCGCCGACGCGGCCGACCGGGTCGTGCTCCTCGACCCCGAGGACCCCGTGCCCCCGCCCTGTTTGAACATCCTCGACGGCGGTGACGCCGATCTGGCTACCGACCAGCTGGTCGGGATCTTCCGGCGGATCTGGGCTGACTCGTGGGGGCCGCGGACCGATGACCTGCTGCGCGCGACCTGCCTGACCCTGCTGGAACGGCGCACCCGCACCGGGATCACCCCGACGTTGGGCGACGTCGTCAAGGTCCTCACCGAACCGGACACCCGACGTAAAGCCACCACGGGGGTGACCGATCCGATCCTGGCTAGTTTCTGGACCTGGTACGAGCGGCTCTCCGACGGTGCCCGCGCGGCGGCGATCGGCCCGATCCTGAACAAACTCCGCGCCCTACTCCTGCGCACGTTCGCCCGCCAGGCCCTGGCCGCCGGACCCTCCACCGTGGACCTGCGGCAGGTCCTGGACCGCGGCGGGATCCTCCTCGTCCGCATCCCCAAAGGCGTGATCGGGGAAGACGCCTCCCGCATCGTCGGGTCGATCGTGCTCGCGAAGATCTGGCAGACCGTCCTGCACCGGGCCCGTCTGCACCCCGACCAGCGTCCCGACGCCACCTGTTTTCTTGACGAGGCGGTGCGCCACGAAGCGCTGCAGGTCTGAAGGCGGCAGGTAGCCGCTGATGACCGTAACACCGGGTGGGGTGAAAGGACCCACCGCCAGCCAGTCGCAGCTGGCTGGTGAAGCTGAGGACAGTCCGATCCGGGAAACGCCGGTGAGGGCGGGAGCAGTCCTGACAACGACGGGACGGCCTGGAACTACCAGACAGGCCGGGTCCGGCAAGCGAGACGGAAAGGTGTACGAGAGGAACCGGCGTGTGAAGCCCCGTAAGCGAGGAACCAGCTCCAATCTGGTGGATATGGGC
>NZ_KB891115.1:55511-145291 GCF_000373365.1 Parafrankia discariae | reverse complement strand
CCCGGTCCTCGGACGTGAACGTCACCTCCGCGATCTTGCCTGGGGTCATGGCCTGCGCGGAGAGCAGGATCATCTGCGCCCGCCGCCACGTCACCACCGACCCCGACGAACGGCGCACGATCCGCAACAGCCGCTGCCCCTCGTCCGGATCGATCTCCCGGACCCGCACCCGTTCCGCCACACCACAGATCATCAGCCGGACAGCCAGGCCTCTGCGGGACCCGACCCGGCGCGCCCTCACAACGGGCAAACCTTCACGGATGCGGCACTAGTTCCGGTGATTGCCGACAGAACTCCGAACATTCTGGCGGACGTGCTCGCCGTTATCCCCGAATCCGAGACCAAGGTCTGGTCTGAAACGATCGTCTCCCGGTTGGCCGATGTCCGTCCGGATTCCTACGCCGGATGGGGTTCCGAGCAACTCGCCGTGGCACTGCGCCCGTACGGCATCACCACAATCCAGGTGTGGGGCACCACAGCCAAGGGAAAGGGCGCCAACCGGCGCGGCGTCGAGCGTTCCCAGATCGTCGCGGCCATCGCGGAACGTAACGGAACCACAGGTGGTGCCCGACGCGGATAGCCGCTAGCCCTAGCGTCTGCCCCTGCTAGTTCTAGCAGTACATCTAGTGGCCAAGACCGCCGCTGAGCTGGGAGTTAGCGTCTAGCGAACACCCACGCGGAAGTCTTGAAGTCGGCCGATTGGCGCTCCTTCGACCCCTCCGGTCACCGCTAGCCCGACTAACCCCTGTGTTACTGAGAGTGGCTATCCTGTGTGGCTCCAGTGCAGCATCGATCCTGATTGATCAACCACGTGACGGGACGGAGAAAGTAGATGAGCATGTTGCTGCCGGGCGCATCGGCCCCGGGTTTGAACGCCGACGAGAAGAGACTATGGACCGTTCGTGATCTGGCCGATTACCTCGGTGTACCCGTCAACACCATCTACAAGTGGCGATCCATGGGGGAGGGGCCGCCTGCGTACAAGGTTGGAAGATATATCCGCTTCGATCGTCGAGAGGTAGATGAGTGGCTGGAGAAACGGCGGCCACGCTAAGTTAGATCGGTTTGGAAATGGCTCTCTGTGGGCAGGTCTCATCGAGAGCCATTTTATTTGTGACGCTGATATGCGCATTTATCTAGTGGAAATCTGATCCCACTGGAAGTGGGTGGTATTGGTCTCCTCTCCTCGCGAAAAGATCGTACTGTCCCACCCTAGAGTCTGGTTTCGGAAAATGTAAGAAGGTGGATTTTCGGGCGCGTCGTAGGTGTCACAGATTTCAAAGATTCGATGTAGCTGCCGTTGATTGAACGCCCCCGTCTCCGATTCTCCCGGCAGGGTAACTCATCCGCATCGAGGAAGATTTCACGAAAACTACAGCCGCTATCGTCGAGGAGCTGCGCTGTTACCAAGTTCAACAAAAAAGCGTCCCCGGCTGAACGAGTCGAGGATCCGCTGGTGTGTCTGCCGGGGAAGAGATCGCGTGCCTGGCTCGCCGAGAGGAGTACCGGGTCTAGCGGGGGCCTCAGCAAGCAGTCTGTCGAGTCCGGACCGGGTGACCATCAGCAGGCCATGTGTGGCGCGGGTGCATGCGACGGCGAGTCTGCCGAACTGCGAATTGAAATCGTCGAGCGCGTCGGCGCCTGAGAGCGGGTGGATGGCGATAGTGATGCGGTTGGTCTGGCCCTGCCACTTATCGACCGTGGACGCGAGGAGTACGCCGTCGGGCAGGCCAAGCTTGTCGGTGAGCCGCTCCACGAGGTCCTGGGCGTCGTCCACCGCGGCGTTGCGCGTAGCCAGGATGACGACAAGTGGATCTCCGGATGGGGCCGAGGAGCGCACGTTCCACCGGCTCCCGGGACGACCGTCGTCCTTGTAGTCCGTGCCGACCACCTCGACACCGCCCTCGAGCAGTGGAAGGAGCAGGTCCTCGACGACCTCAAGGAGGGGCCTGTCGACGTCCGGGGCCTCGGGGTCGTCCAGGCTGTCGACCTCCAGGAGCGTCGGATGTCCGGTGGCGACCGCAGACCACACGTCGTATGCGGACCCGCTGAGCGGCGGTAGCACGACCGCGCGATCTTCGGGTCTGGCGACGCAGTCGAGCTGTTCCCACTCGCGGTAGAAGGCCCGCCAGAGCCCGATCTGGTTGCCGTGCGGACGCCAGACCGCGGGTAGGTCGATCGCGAAGGTCGTTGGCGCTTTCTCGTAGGCCGTCGGCCAGGCGCGGTAGGGGTTGTAGCCGGGATCGCCCCGGAACGGGTTGGCGGTTGCGTCGATCGGAGGCAGCTGGCCTACGTCGCCGACGCCGACCACGATTGGCGCGTAGCCCTGTACCCGGGAGAACAAGAAGAGCGCCATCTGCCAGGCCTCGTCGACGAAGAGGACGTCGAATGGCGTCTTGTCGTTGCCGGCCGGGCCGAGTTGGCCGAGTACCCGGTTGTATTCCGCCGGTGCGCCGAGGCGATGCGCGGTGCCGAGGACGATGCGTGCCTCCGTCGGGATGTCCTTGGCGCTCGTCACCACGGTCGCGGCCAGCTTCACCTCTTCAGGCATGTCGGGCAGGATCTTCTTGCTCGCCAGGAGACAGACGTGGGGCTGGCCGAACCTGTCCCCGAGCGATCTCGCCAACGGCCACACCTGACGGTTTTGAAAAGCTGTCACGCCGACCCGGACGCACGCCGGGTGGGCTAATGCGTCGATGACCATCCGTCGGAGCTGGACTGACTTACCCGCGCCGGCGGCGGCCCGGAGCAGGATCTTGTCGTAGTCCTTGGTGCCGGCCAGCGCATCGGACAGGGCCCAGATGGCCTGGCTGGCTGCGTCGGTGTTCTCTTGGGCGGCGGCTGCGTGGTGGCGTCCCTTGGGCAGCGGCGCCGGCTCGGTGAATTCGATGATCATATCAGTCCCCGAGGTCGTCCGGCGTCAGGTGGTCAAACGGTGCCGTGTCGGCGAACTCCGGCGGGGCGTCGCCGCCGACATCGAACCGTTCCTCGTCTACGAGCGGGGGCCACGCCTCCGGGTTCATCTTCCCGGCGGCGCGCTGTCCGGCAAGGTAGTCAGCGGTCTCCGCCTCGGCAGCCGAGTGTGGGCGGCAACACCAGCGGTGCTTGTCTGGCTCGGCGATGTACGACGTCGGGGCGCAACTGGCTTTGGGAGCCGACAACTCATCGACCGGCGGGCGTACGACAGTGAACTCGTGCCCGGTGCGTTGGAGACCGCCGAACCACTCGACATTGGCAAGGACGAGTTCGTCGCCGACGGCGAGGTTAAGCGGCACGGTGGGGCTCCACACGAGGCCAGGATCATCATCCTTGGTCAGCGGCCCGGCGGAGAACTGACCGAACTTGAACGAGCCGGCCTGAATCTTGACAGTGGTCGTCGGCCGTTCGACGAGAGGCTCGGCGTTGAGGTGAAGCGCGACGGCCTTCGTGCCGTCCCCGAATCGCCTCGAGGCCACCTCGAGGCGAGGTGGGTCGAGTGCGACGACGGTAGCAAGTGAGAGCTCGGCGACGCCTGCGTCGAGTGCCCGGTCGGAGGCGTACGAGTAATCGGCGAGATAGGCAAGCTGGAGCGCGCAGGCCTGGTCCTTATCCATCAGGTCGACCTGGACGTTGCGCCAGAAGACTGTGGTCCGGCCGAATCGGACCAGGTCGAGTGCCTGGAGCGAGACGCGCCGCCACCAGACCTCCTGTGACTGCCACTCGATCAGCTCGTAGATATCCCGGAGGACCGAGACAGGGAGCCCTTCGAGCACGGCCAGAGCGCGCTCGGCGGTCTCGATCTTGTAGGCGAGTGCTGCCTCGACGAGGGCACGGTAGTGAGCGGGATCGTCGCCGCGGCTCCTGTGGGCGGTGTGGATTGCATCGGACTCAGCGTTGGAAAGGCGGGCGCCGGGGGTGTGAGGGAGCTCCGCGATCTCGTCGGAGACCTGTCGATGCGCGAGCGGCTCGATCGCCGACGCCCAGTGGACGAGGTAGTCGAGGCGGAAGGCGTCGATCGTCGGCCCACCGGGCACGAGATGGGAGGCGAGCACCTTGCGAAGTTCAACGATGGGTGTGCGGGTGGCGAGCGCGCGCGAGCGGTCCTCCTCTAGCAGGAAGGCGACTGCCAGCCGCTCGTGTTCGGTGAGCGGATCGGCGAGGGTTGCTGGTGTGCCGTCGAAGGTCAGCGCCTCGCGCCCCATGTCGAGGTCGCGTTGCCAGCGCATCCGGCTCAGCTCGACCCCGGCGACCGAGTCGGCGGCCGAGACGAGGACGTCGGCGGTGGCGCCGTCGGGCGCCAGCAGGTGGATCGGCAGGGCCTTGGCGTCCCGGGCCGTCGCGATGGCCTTCCCGATGAGTGCCATGGCACCACGCCGCGCGGTCGGGGCCTGTGGCTCGAGGAAGATGCGACGCTCCCAGGGACCGTCACCGAGCCGGACCGCGATGCCGTGTATCCCGAGCGCCGCGGAGTCGGACTTCGCGATCACGACAATGATCGCTCCAGGCAGCCCACACGGGTCGGCCCGCTTCCGCGCCAGCCGCACCGGCTGACCCTCCAGGGTCGCGGTGACCTGGTGGACGACCGCGGCCGGCGCCTGGCCGACGACGCCCGTGCCGTCGACGATCCCGGCAAGCAGCGGCCGCAGGCTGGGGGCGATGCCGACCTCGATCAGTAGGTCGGTTGGTGTGGTGGAGGCGCGCAGCTCATCACGGCAGTAGGAGAAGAGGTTGCAGGAGGCGCACGAGGCCGGGTTGAAGGTCGCGACAAGGTGGGCGACGTAGCCCGCCAGTTCGTCCTCGGTCGGGTGGTCGTCACCGAACTTCTTCTTCTCGTCGAGCCGTTCGAGCGCGCGTCCGCGCACCTCCGCCCGATGGTCGTCGAGTTCCTCCACCACGGCCTCCGGCTGCAGGAAGGCGTTGCGCGGCACCGCCAAGGCGCCGCACCGGTGCACCACCATGCCCTTCGGTAGCTGGCTCCAGCTGGAGGCCGACTCGGCGCCCAGTGCGACCTGGAGGAATCCCTTCAGCATGCGGTTGTCGTCGATCCGCGACCGGATCCGCTCATAGTCCTTGGCGTCACCCATGATCAGCCAGGAGCCAACCGTCCTCGACCCGTCGAGGCGCGGGGCGACGATCGCGAAGTCGGGGAGCACGGCGGTCACCGACTCGCCCTCGAGGCGTAGGTAGGGCACACCTAGGGCGATAAGCATGGTGGCCTCGCTGGCGAAGTTAGCCTTGAGATGCGCGGCAGCCAAGGCCTTCGCGGTGTTGGTGACGCCCCCTCGGCAGTCGACGCGGCGTATGGCCTTCGGGCGGTCGAGGCCGAGCTGGCCGATGGTCTTGGTGAGCAGCTCGGAGACGAACTTCTCGGAGTGCACCAGCGACTCGAACGTCATTGCCCGCATCCACCGTGCCTCCGGGATGCCAGCACGGACGTCCTCGTGGCCGATGTGCTTGGCTAGCGCCTTGCGAGTCTTGCGTGTGAGGAACGGATCGGTCAGGCGGAACCGCTGGCAACCGGAGTGCGCTGACGCGGCGACCGCGCTGGTACCGCCCCCGGACTGGAGACCCCCCACTCAGTCCTCTTTCGTTGAGGGTCGGCCGCTGGTCAGCTGGCCGAAGTGGAAGTAAAGAATAGTCCCTATGCCGACGACGATCTACGACGTTCTTGATCAACTACGCGCCTCCTCCATCTCGGAGACCGACAAGGGCGCGAAGTTCGAGCGTCTGATGAAGGCCTACCTCAAGATCGACCCGGTCTTCGCCGATCAGTTCGCCGACGTCTGGCTGTGGAGCGAGTACCCCGACAACAACGGCCAGCACGACACCGGCATCGACTTGGTGGCCCGAGACAAGGACACCGGCCACGACGTCGCGGTACAGTGCAAGTTTTTCGCCCCGTCCACGTACGTCACCAAGCCGATGATCGACTCCTTCCTCGCCGTCTCTGGGCACGCGAAGTACGGCGCGCGGATCATCATCTCTACCTCGGACAAGTGGAACCCCAACGCCGAAGACGCGATCAAGAACCAGTTGATCCCGGTCCGCCGTATCGGCCTTGCCGATCTTGAGGCCTCTCGCGTCGACTGGTCGATCTTCTCGCTCGACAAGCCCGACCAGATGACTCTCGCGTCGCAGAAGGCGCCGCGCAAGCACCAACAGGTCGCCATCGAGAAGATCGAGGCCGGGTTCGGCGAGCACGACCGTGGAAAGATGATCATGGCCTGCGGCACGGGCAAGACTTTCACTAGTCTCAAGATCGCCGAGCGCAACGTTGGTGCTGGCGGCAAGGTGCTCTTCCTCGTACCGAGCATCAATTTGCTCTCGCAGACCGTCCGTGAGTGGATCGACAACTCCGAACTCCAGATCCGGGCACTCGCGGTCTGCTCCGACGCGAAGTCGACCGCCCGGAAGAAGAAGGACGATGCCTACGAGGACATCTCAACAATTGACTTCGCACTACCGGCCACAACTAATATCTTGGAGCTTAAGAAGAGGATAAAGGACGCCGAGGCGGAGACCAACAGCATGACGGTCGTCTTTTCGACCTACCAATCGATCGACGTCGTCGCCCAGGCCCAGCAGGGCCTCAGAGAGTTTGATCTGATCGTTGCTGACGAGGCGCACCGCACGACGGGCACGACCCTGGCCGGGGAGAATGAGTCGACCTTCGTGAAGGTGCACAACGACGCCTTCCTGCCAGCTGGGAAGCGACTCTACATGACCGCGACACCACGGATTTACGACGATTCGTCGAAGACGAAGGCCGGCGATGCTAATGCCGTGCTCGCATCGATGGACGACGAGGAATTGTTCGGCCCGGAGTTCCACCGCCTCGGCTTCGGCGAAGCTGTCGAGCAGGGCCTTCTCGCGGACTACAAGGTGCTCGTGCTGACCGTGGACGAGGAGTCGGTTGCACGCACTTTCCAGATGCAGCTCTCCGACGACGGCAACGAACTCAAGCTCGATGACGCCGCCAAGATCGTCGGTTGCTGGAACGGTCTAGCCAAGCGCGGAAAGCTCGAGCATAGCTTCGAGCCGGATGCCCGCCCGATGCGACGCGCGATCGCGTTCGCAGGCAACATCAAAGATTCCAAGCGGATCGAGGACCTTTTCCAGGCGGTCACTGACTACTACGTGGGTGCCACCGACCAGGAGCAGCCCGACGGCAGTAACCCGCTCAAGTGCACCGTCCAGCATGTGGACGGAGGCATGAACGCTCTCGAGCGCAACACTAAGCTGGATTGGCTGCGCGCGGAGCCCAGGGACGGTGTCTGCCGAATTTTGACCAACGCCCGGTGCCTCTCCGAGGGCATCGATGTACCCGCCCTCGACGCCGTCATGTTCCTCTCGCCACGCAAGTCAGTTGTCGATATCGTCCAGTCGGTTGGCCGCGTAATGCGCCTCGACCCTAACGGGGAAAAGAAGTTCGGCTACATAATTTTGCCCATCGGTGTCCCATCCGGTATGACGCCAGAGGAAGGGCTAAAGGAAAATAAGCGGTATGCCGTAGTATGGGAGATCCTTCAGGCGCTCCGTGCCCACGACGATCGCTTCGACGCGCTCGTCAATCGGATCTCGCTATCGAAGGCACGCGATACCAAGGTCAACATCATCGGCGTCGGCGGCGAAAAGCCATGGGGCGATCAAGGTGCCCTAGACCTGGTCTTCCCTGACCTCGACCAGTGGCGCGACTCTATTTACGCCAAGATCGTCCAGAAAGTCGGCTCCCGAGAGTACTGGACCGACTGGGCTAAAGACGTCGCCTCCATCGCGGAGCGTCAGATCACCCGCATTGCCGCGCTGCTCACGGATCCTCAGACCGGCGTCCGTGAGAGGTTTGACGAGTTTCTCCACGGCATCCGAGGAAATCTCAATGAGAACGTCACCGAAGCCGAGGCCGTCGAGATGCTCGCGCAACACCTCATCACACGTCCGGTCTTCAATGCGCTCTTTGCGGGCGATGACTTCCTCAACAACAACCCCGTTGCGCAAACGATGGAGAAGATGCTGGCTGTACTCGACCAGCATGACCTCGAGGCAGAGAACGAGTCACTCCACAAGTTCTATGACTCCGTTCGCCGCAAGGTTGCCGACGTTAAAGATCGTGAGGGTCGTCAGGAACTCGTCCGTCGTCTTTACGATACCTTCTTCGCCACAGCCTTCAAGAAAACCGTTGACAAACTGGGCATCGTCTACACTCCTGTGCAGATTGTCGATTTTATCCTGCGCTCGGCCGACGAAGTGCTGAAGAAAGAGTTCGGTCAGTCAGTTTCCGACGAGGGTGTCCACATCCTCGATGGTTTCACCGGCACTGGCACCTTCATAGTGCGGCTGCTCGAGCTTGGTCTGATCAAACCTCAAGATCTCTTCAGAAAATACGCCGAGGAGCTCCACGCCAACGAGATCCTGTTGCTGGCCTACTACATCGCGGCAGTCAACATCGAGACCACATACATGGGCCTTAAACGGGACGAGTTTGCTGGGGATGAGGCTAGCGCGGCGGTCTCAACAGAGGTTGAGTACGAGTCCTTCCCCGGCCTAATCCTCACCGATACCTTCCAGTCCTGGGAAGACGACGATCGCCCCGACCTCAAGATCTTTCCGGAGAACAATGAGCGCCTTGAGAGACTCAAAGGGCTCCCCATCACAGTCATCGTGGGAAACCCGCCATATTCTGCGGGACAGGAGTCGGCCAACGACGACAACCAGAACGAGGTTTACCCATCCCTAGACCGGCAGATCGAGTCCACATATGCTGCGCGGTCGAACGCGACCTCGAAAAGGACTCTTTACGATTCGTATATTCGGGCTATCAAGTGGGCCACCTTGCGAATCAGCGACCGGGGGGTGGTCGTGTATGTGACCAATGGCAGGTTTCTGGATTCTAACAGTGCGGATGGTTTGCGGAAGACGCTGATTGATGAATTCAGTGAGATCTATGTTTACAATCTCCGAGGGAATCATCGTACTGCTGGTGAGCAGACGCGCAAGGAGGGTGGGAAAATATTTGGCGGCGGTAGTCGTACGCCAGTTGCAATCACGCTCCTTGTCAAGAATCCAGACAAGATTGGCCCGGCGACTATTCATTACGCCGATATCGGTGACTATCTATCCGTAGAACAAAAATTCGACAAGATTGCTACTGCTGGTTCAATGTTTGGTCTTGAATCCATCAAGATCACTCCAAACGACCACGGTGACTGGCTTGACCAGAGGCAAAGTGATTCTTCCAATTTTATGACACTATCGGGTGAGGCGTCATCTATCTTTGATCTCTCGTCAAATGGTATTGTCACTAACCGTGACAAGTGGGTGTATTCGTCGGCGTCCGATGTTGTCGACAAGAACGTGCGACGAATGCTCGAGGCTTACAGTGAGGCTGTACGAGGGGCTAAAATTGACGATCCGGCACGAATAAAATGGTCACGAGGCCTCCGGTCTAGGGCGGAACGCGGGGAAAAAATTCAATGGTCGCCCGGCAAGATTAGAACTGCTGCGTATCGTCCGTTTACTAAGCAGCGCCTCTACTTCTCTGCGCAGGTAAATGAGGTGCCCGGACGGATTCGATATATCTTTCCGACTCCGAATACTCATAATTGTGCTGCAGTTATCGTGTCACCGCGAATCGAGGCGAGTCCTGCCATCTTGGCAGTGAAGGACCTCCCGGATCTTTCTTTCTACTCCTACGGGGCACAGGTCTTTCCTCGATGGCGCTACGAGGAAGCTGGGATGCTCAACATGGCGGTCGGTGACGAGGAGGTTATCGATGGCTATCGCAAGATAGATAACATTTCCGACCATGCATTGGGACGTTTTCAGGCGGCGTATGGTCCGAAGATCTCGAAAGATGAAATTTTCTTCTACGTCTATGGACTGCTGCACTCGCCGGAGTATCGCGAGACCTACGCGGCTGATCTGAAGAAGATTTTGCCGCGTATCCCGCTAGTGATGGATCCATGGCCGTTTGTCGAGGCGGGCCGGGAGCTGTCAAAGATCCATCTGGAATATGAGTCGGTAACACCGTACCCCCTCGATGGGCTGGAGGTGGAGCCGGTCGGCGACCCGTATGAGTTCTTCGCCGTCCAGAAGATGACGTTCAAGAAGAAGCGAGATCCGGAGACGAAGAAGTTGGTCGAGGACAAGACTTCGATCGTCTACAACTCCCGGATTACACTGGGTGGGATCCCGGAGGATGCCCACCGCTACATGCTCGGCTCACGCTCAGCAATCGAATGGATCATCGACAGGTATCGGGTCGATGAGGATAAAGGTAAGTCGGGAAACGTTAATGACCCCAACGACTGGGGTCGCGAGGTCCGAAATCCGAAGTATATCGTCGACCTGCTTGCGCGTATCGTCACGGTCAGCTTGGAGACGATGCAAATTGTCGACAACCTCCCCGCCATTACTGTCCAGTAAGACCGCATCCCGCCGTGAACGATGCCGCTGGTGTCCGAGCTACTTGTTTGGTAGCTCGGACGCTACCGGTAGCAGCCAAGCTCTGTCGCATCGGCCGCTACAGAACGTTGTGGGGGCGCTTTTAGGCGATGGGCGAGGATCCGAGGTGTGCGATCCTCCTGTCGGGTTTTACTTCCCGGATAAAAATTCAGCACGTAATACATGATTAATGTCACTAATTCATGGATCTCTCTGGTCAGAATGCCAATGCTGTGAGAGTCTCCGCCGCCCCCGGATTTGACACCTTCCTACCGAGGTAGGTGCTCAACGTCAGCGACGGGTTCTGGTGGCCTAGGACATCGGCGATCTGGCGCGGGGAGTGTCCGTCCTCGTCGAGTAGGGTGGCGACCGACTTGCGGCCGAACAGGTGGGAGGTCAACCCGGGGAATCCGGCGTCTGCAACGGCGTCTCGGATGTCTGCCTGCGTGTTGCTGGGGTCGCGTAGGCCCCCCTTCGGGGCAGGGAAGACCACGTCTGACGGGTCCTGTCTCGTTTGCCGGGCGCGCAACATCGCAACTGCCCATCCGGGCAGCAACAGCAGGCGGAATCCTGCCTTGGACTTCGGGCGGGGCTTGTTGATCAGACCCTGTCCTGGTACACGGACGACGGTGGAACGGATTTCGATGGTCCCGGTGTCAAGGTTGACCGCGTCCCAGGCCAGGCCGCAGATCTCCCCGATGCGCGCCCCGGTGGCCATCAGTGCGTCGACCAGGTCCGGGATATCGCGGCGTCGGGCGCGCTCGTCATAGGTCAGCAGGGCCCGCAACTGGCGGAGCTGAGAGAGGCTCAGGGACCGCGGTGCTGGCTTCGGTGTGCTCCGGGAGATTGGGCCTGCGTCGCGGACCAGGTTGCGGTCCAACGCGTCCACACGGGCCGCCATGGCGCACATCCCCGAGAGCACCGCGCGGGCCATCTTTGCCGTGCCGGGGCCGCTCTTGTCCGTCACTGCTGCCAGGAACCGGTCCACGAGACCGACGGTGAGCTGACGGACCTTCACTTCCCCGAGGGCCGGATACACGTGCCGGTCCAGCGTCCCCCGGTAGGCCGAGATCGTGTTGGGGGACAGGTCCCGCTTGCTCATCGCGACGAACCACGCCTCTCCGAGGACCTTCACCGCGGTGTCTCCGGTGATGTCGCCGTCCCCGATCGCGACCCGTACCCGGTCACGCAGAGCACGCCGCAACGCCTGTTCCGCGGCGGCTTTGGAGGTGCCGCTACGTTCCACCTCACGACGGACGCCGTCATGATCGCGATAGAAGCAGCGCGCACGGACGCCCTTCGTGGTCGTGCTGAAGAAGATTTTTCCGCCAGTGCCGAGGTCCATCGCCGGACGCGCCATGCCCCACCGTCCACATCGTCAGGGTGTCGGAGAACAGTGGCAATCGTAGCTTGATCATCCCGTACAAACCCCGTACTTTGGCTGATCAAAAACGATGAGAGTCGAGTATTCATCGTCTACGGGAATGTCCTGCGGTGCAGGTCGTGGCAGGTTTCGGAAGACGTCGACGAACGTCGAGGAAATCTAAATGCTAATCCGTCGGTCGTGGGTTCGAGCCCCACCCGCCCCACCCATGTGATGATCATGCCCCTGGCCTGGATGCATGCGGTTCGCGATCTATTGCTTTGAGATTCAGCGCCAGGGAAAGGCGCTGGTCAGGGCCTCGCGAGTTGGTTCGAGCCCCACCTGGACGACCATGTTGGGAGCATGCGAACCGGGCTTCTTCGTGGCGGCGGATCCAGGCAAGCGTGATGTGGAGGTCAAGGTTCTGATCGACTGCACCGCCGAGGAGATCGACGTGTGTGGCGGCTGCTCGACGAGGTCCTGGGGATCGGGGGCCTGCTTGTGCGGCGGAACCTGGAGATCGCGACTGGCCCGGACGGCCCGGTGGCTGGCGAAAACCCAGGTGCCCAGACGTGGCGGTAGCGAGGACGATGAGGCGCCTGTGCCATGACGGGACGCCTTGAGGGGGATCGCAGAACGGTGTCAGGTCGCGATCTTTCTCGATGGTTCTACGAGCGGGCGGTGCGGCCGCTGGTCTCAGGCGTTCCCCACGCTGCCGCGTTGCTCGGTGAGGGGTCCGAGGTTCTCGGCTTCGATGACGAGATTTCCACGGATCACGATTTTGGCCCCCGCGTGCAGCTGTTCGTCCCGCCAGGTTTCGACGCCACGCCGATCGACGCCGCTCTGGGGGGTTTGCCCGCGCGGTTCGAAGGTTTCCCGGTCGTCTACCCCGACAGCGATCGACACGGCGGCCGGCCACACCGTCAGGTGGAGGTGACCACCGCGCAGGCGTTCTTCGTCGACCGGATCGGCGTCGACCCCGCCGACGGGATGAAACTGACGGACTGGCTACTGGCCCCGACCCAGATCCTGGCCAGCCTCACCGGCGGCGTGGTCCTGCACGACCCGCTCGATCTGCTCACCACGCGGCGTCGGGCGCTGGCGTGGTACCCCGACGACATCTGGCGCTATGTCCTGGCCGCCGGCTGGCTGCGGGTCAGCCAGGAGGAACCATGCGTCGGCCGCACCGGTGGTCGCGGCGACGACCTCGGCTCGCGGATGCTCGTGGCCCGCGTGGCCCGTGACCTCGTTCGGATCGGATTCCTCCTCGAACGCCGCTGGGCTCCCTACGGCAAATGGCTGACCGCCGCGTTCGCGCAGCTGACCCTCGCCGACCAGATCGGTGAGCACCTGCACCACGCGCTGCGCGCGACGCGGTGGCGGGAACGCGAAGCGGCACTGTGTGCCGCGGCCAGTCATCTCGCCGCCGCCACGAACCGGCTTGGTCTGGCCGAGCCCGTCGACCCCGCGCCGCGCCGCTTTCACTCCCGAGACATCCACGTACTCGGCGGCGAACGCCTCACCCGTGCGCTGACCGATGCAATCAGCGATCCGCCGCTGCTAACCCTCCTCACCCGGCTCGGACACCGACCCGACGGCCCGCTCGGCCATCTCCCCGGCGCGATCGACCAGGCCACCGACAGCGTCGAGATCCTCACCCAACCAATCCGTCGCCGCGACTATGCGCCAGCGCTTGGGCTCCGGGCCTGAGTGCCCCGGCGCTGATCCGACGGTGCGCGGAGGTCAGGCGCCTCGTCCGAGCTGGAGACGGCGTAGTCGGCTCCGCGCGGGCCTTCTTCGTCGACCGGGTTGGCACCGACCCCGCCGACGGGACTTCTGAGGCACGGACCGGCAGTTCCCAACCGCGCTGGCCCGCACATCATCCGGCCGCGGAGTGGCACCACACGACATCTACCGCGGAGGGCATCCGCAACTGCGGTTAGACCGGATTTGGCCGCCATCGGTTTGGGATTGGCCTCGCGGGACGACCACGACACGCCATATGCCCGTGCGGCCTGACACCTCGGGAGGCGCGTGCCTCGGGTCCGCGTCGCCGCGTAAGGATTTCCCTCGTACGAATCGAACCGATCTCTCCCATGTCCCAAGGAGGCTCCCTTGACCGACACGAACACTTACGCGTACGTCGACGCTGACACCCTCGATGTCCGGATCATCCGTGGTGAGGCTGACACGGAAGGCACCATCGTCGGCCGCCTCGACGCCGCCGACCTCCCCGCCCTCAGCGAGGCCGCCGACAAGCTGCTCGCGACCCTCGGCGTCCGCCCCGTCAGCGACTGGCGCGAGGTTGAGGGTGGCCTGTTCGCCGTCGTCGAGGAGACCGCGGCGGTGCCGACGGCCGGCTGACCGGCGACCACGAGCGCCCCGGTCTGGGTCCAGGCCGGGGTTTCTCTTTGCCCGGATAAGACGGTGGGAGCGGCGCGCGCGATCAGGCGGCGAGCGGGATGTCTTCCACCTGGTAGTAGATGGGAAGTCGTGGACCACCCGTCCACGACGCGCTCCTAATCGGCGGCCGGCTCTTCAGACACTCGGCCGTCACCTGCGGCGCGGCCGCCGCCGAGGCGGCGATGAAACGCACCCTCGCCCGGCAGACCGCCGACACCTACGTGCTGGCGCTAGCCAGCAGCGAGAAGATCGGCACCGCATCGCCGTTCACCGTGCTGCCGGTCGCGTCGGTGAGCGGTCTCATCACCGACGCCACCGACGACCGCCCGGTCATCGCCGAGCTGCTTAAACAGGAACGACGATCCTGAAAGCTCGCTGACCGGTCCCGTCGGGCCGCGGCCAGCGTTGGCTGGGCCACCGTCTCGTTGGGGGCACGTTGGGGGCACGTTTGGCTGAAGATCGGACAATGGGGGTGCCTCACGCGTTGCCCGGGGTCCACTGCATCGACATACGCGGATCCTCGATCCGCACGACTTCGAACCCGAGGCGGGTATAGAGGGCCTGTGCGGGATTGTTGACGAAGACGCTGAGCCGGACCGGAACGCCGCGCCGCTGAGCAGCCCGAAGGATGCCCCGTAACAGATGGGTGCCAATGCCGCGACCTTGCGCCTCGGGGAGCAGCGCGACCTCCTCGACGAAGTCGTACTCACTCTGGTGGATGACACACGCGTAGCCGACGGGTCGCCCGCTCTCCTCGACCACGGCAAATGGCAGATCGGTGAACTCCTTGTCAGCGCTTATGCGCTGTTCCGCATCATCCCACCCCGACGTCTGTTCGACGTATGCCCGCAGGGCGGCTCGCCTCACCTCGAAGAAGAACTCTCGATCGCTGCTCAGAGCGGGCCGAACCCGAAGGTCATGGGAGCGGGTCATTGTGTGAGGCTACGACTTCGATCACTTCGCCATCAGTCGGGCTAGCAACAGGCCGAAGGACGCCGCGACCAGGCTCACCTGACAGCTACTCTCTCCGTCCGAGGGCGAGCCTGACCTGGTTCCGTCGCCGCCGTCCGCCGAGGAGAAGGCCGCGGCAGCGCGTCAGGCCCGACTGGCGGTGGTTTGTTGGATCAGGGTGGTAGATAAAGGTGCAGGCCATGGCCTGCACCAACCGCGGCGATCAGTGCTTGGAACTCGTCAGGCGGTGGTGTCGCTGACCATGCGTGCCAGCAGCGCTGCAGCATGATCCAAGGGGTCAGTCAGTCGCGGACCGCGCGCAGTGTCACCGGCCAGGGCGGCCGTATCGGTGGAGAGGGAGCTGCGGCACGCCCTCTCTCGCCGGTCGTGCCCACTGCCGGCGTCTTCCTGCCCGGGGGGTTTCTCGAGGGCGTGAGTACTCGCCCAGCAGAACGAGAACGCGCAGTGCACGAGGGTCTGGTGGAGGCGGATCGCGAGGTCGGAACGGACCTGGAAATCGGCCCAGCCGAGTTCGTCCTTGACCTGTTTGTAGCTCTGCTCGATCCAGTGGCGGATCCCGTAGATCCGGACGAGTTCGGTGAGGTCGGCGGCCGGGTGCGGACTGTCGGCTTCGCGTGTCGAGCCGGGACGGGGCAGGTTCGTCGCCAGGTACCAGGTGCTTGTTCCTGGGAGCCGGGCCGGGTCGGTGGTGGCGATGACCAGGCGGATGACGCCGTCGGGGCCCCAGCGGCCCAGCCGGGCCTCGGCGGCTCACCAGGTGGCGGTGTGTCCGTCACGGAAGGTCCGTCTGATCGCCTTCCAGGGGCCTGGTCTTCTCGGGCCGTTCCAGGGGAGCTGGCGGGCGGCGCCCTGGGGGTGTGCGTGTCGGGGCCGTAGGCCCAGGTGCCCCGGTGGGGTTTGAGCGCCATCACGAACGGCAGATCCGCCGCGAACAGCTCGCCGCGGAACGCATCGTGGTCGCCGTAGGCGCAGTCGGCGACCACCGCGCGAAACGTCCTCCCGGCCGCTGGTGCCCGGCGGATCAGATCAACCGCGATCTGTGGCCTGGTCGGAAACCCGGAGCGCTTTTCCCGTGCGGGAAATGGTGGGCCGGGGTGTAGGGCCGGGCGTGCAGCGGACAGTAGACCCGTTCGTGCGCCCACGCCGTGCTCACCGTGACCACGGCGTTGTCGGTCCTGCCGTAGCGGCCCAGCCGGGTGCTGCGCGCCGACCACCGGCTCGGCCCCCGCCAGGCAGGTCGACGTCTTGTTCCGATCCCGTGACGCCAGCAGCCCCGTCAGGTACTCCCGAAACCCCCGCCGCTGCGCCACCACCGAGAACACATCATCGAACCGGGCCGCGTAGTCCTCCAACGGACCCGGCGCCGGCGAGCAGGCCACACGCTTGGTCATCACCGGCCCCTCCCACGGACAGCCAGCGATCAAAGCCCTACCCGAAGCAGGTTCAAAAACACCGTTAGCGCGCACGGGATTCCCGGTGTTATTTGCGCTGTCGGGTTTTCTTCCGGGGCTTCCCGGGAACGAGCGCCTGATATGCCGTCAACAAATGACATGAGTTGTTCGTGGCCGGCTGCGGGTGGGCGGTTCTGGCGTTCCGCGGCCGTTCTCGCGAACATTTGGCGACGGCCCGCCCGGCGGCCCTGTCCTGGGGCGGCGCGTGAACGGCACCTCCACGGGGCACGGGTCGAGGGACGACCCCGCTCCTGAGCGCCGAGGCGGCCGTTCTGCCCGCCCTCGCTCGACGAGCCAGGCAGAAGGGGGGTGGCCGATGGCGACTCTGCTCTCCGTCAACGTCGGGATGCCCAAGGACGTGCTCTGGCAGGGGCGAACGGTCCACACCGGCGTCTGGAAATCGTCCGTCGCCGGCCCACGGATGGTCCGGCGTCTCAACATTGACGGCGACGGGCAGGGCGACCTGCGGGGTCATGGTGGCGAGAACCGGGCGGTGCTGGTCTACCAGATTGACTCCTACAACTACTGGCAGCGCCACTTCGGCCGTGACGATTTCGTCCACGGTCAGTTCGGGGAGAACCTCACGGTTGACGGCCTTCCGGACGACGAGGTCTGCGTCGGTGACAGGTATCGGATCGGCGAGGCCGAGTTCGAGGTCACCCAGCCCCGGGTCACCTGCTACCGCGTCGGGATGCGCCTCGGTGAGCCGGACCTGCCCGCACTGCTCGTCGCCCACCACCGGCCGGGTTTCTACCTGCGTGTGATCACCGAAGGGCATGTCCAAGCCGGAGACGAGATCGTCAGGACACGGACGGGGCCGGAAAGATTCACCGTCGCCGACATCGACGCGCTGCTCTACCTGCCCGACCGCGATCCGGAACGGCTGCGGGCCGCACTGCGCATCCCCGCGCTCAGCCCCGGTTGGCGGTCCTCGTTCGAGGATCTCCTCGCCGCCGCCGAACACGGCCAGCCGGCGGCTTCCGCCTCCGCCCCCGCGATCGGGGCCGAGCCGGGATGGGTCGGGTTCCGCCGGCTGAAGGTCGTCGCCACCGTCGTCGAGAGCACCACGGTGACCTCGATCCACCTGGCCGCCGCCGACGGCCGCCCACTCCCGGCGGCCCTGCCCGGCCAGTACGTCACAGTGCGTGTCGCCGCCGCGGGGGAGCCCGCTCCCGTCCGCAGCTATTCGCTTTCCTCCGCACCGGGCGACGAGGGTTACCGGATCAGCGTGAAACGGGAGCGGTGCGGGGTGGTGAGCGGCTACCTGCACAAGGGGCTGCACCCCGGGACGATGCTCGACGTGGCCGCGCCGCGGGGTGAGTTCGTCCTCGGCGGCGGCGACACCCCGGTGGTCCTGCTCTCCGCCGGTGTCGGTGTCACTCCCGTCCTGGCGATGTTGCACCAGCTGGTGGCCGAGGACAGCCTCCGCGCCGTCTGGTGGGTTCACGTCGCCCGCGATCCGGCTGAGCACGTGCTCGGCGAGGAGGCCCACGACCTGCTTACCCGGCTGCGCGACGCGCACGAACAGGTCTTTTACACGGCCACCTGCGCCGGACCTGGCGCGCCAGGCTACAGAACGCCCCTCGGCGTCGCGCACCGGCTCGTGGCCCCCTTCAGGATCAGCGCTGGACGGCCCGGCGCCCGGGCGCTGTCCGAGATGGGAATCCCGCCGGAGGCCGGCGCCTACGTCTGCGGCCCGGCCGGGTTCATGGCCGACATGCGCACGGTCCTCGAAAGCCTCGGGCTGCGTGGCGAGAACATCCACACCGAACTGTTCGGTGGCCGGCCAGCCATCACCCCCGGCATAGCCGAGCGGGTGGCGCCGCCACCGCATCCGCCGACGGGACCGCCGGGAACCGGGCCGCTGGTGACCTTCGCGCGCAGCGGACTGTCCGTGCCCTGGTCGCAGGAGCGGCGCGGCATCATCGACCTGGCGGAGGCCTGCGACATCCCGACCCGCTGGTCGTGCCGCACCGGCGTCTGCCACACCTGCGTGACGGCGCTGCAGTGGTCGAGCCTGGTACGAAAGGGCGATCTCCCTGGTCGAAGCCCGCTACGCCCACCACCTCGATAGAGGGTGTCCCGATTACCGCGGTCACCGGGCATCACCCCTGATCAGGGCCCCCGCGGCGACCGAACGGACGTTTGCGGCTCCCAGGCCGCCACACACACCTGGGCGACGGTGAAGCCGCGGCGAGAGCCGCGCTGACGGCCGCGTTCTGTCGGTACGAGGTCGTACGGTGCGACTGTGACCGTTCGGGGTGCTTGCGCGGCCGGCGGCGCGGCCGGCGAACCCGCCGTTCCCGCCGGGCCGCCACCAGCGGGGTCGGGCCAGGGCCCGGCCGCGGCGCGCAGGCGGCCGCCAGCTCAGGTACTGGGTCCGGTGGTGCCGCCGGGCCCGCGGGTGCGCCGGTCGCGGCCCGAACAGCTCAGCGCCGCCCAGGCCCGCCGGCTCGCGCTCGCCGCCCAGGGCTTCGGGCGGCCCCGGTCCGCCGGTCCGCCGGGGCGTCGCCACCTGCGCGGGCTGTTCGACCGCGTCGGCCTGCTGCAGATCGATTCGGTGAACGTGCTGGCCAGGTCGCACTACCTGCCAGGCTGGTCGCGGCTCGGGCCGTACTCGCGGGTCGCCCTGGACGACTACGTCCACCGGGAGCGCCACGCCTTCGAGTACTGGGCGCACGAGGCGTCTTTCGTGCCGGTCGGCTGGCAGCCGCTGCTGCGGTGGCGAGCCGAGGCTGCGTCGGCGGGCGAAGGGATCTGGCGGGGCGTCGCGGCCTTCGGGCGGGAACGCGCCGACTACGTCGCGGCGGCACTCGCAGAGGTGACCCGGCGCGGGCCGATCACCGCTGCCGAACTGCCCGGTCCGGGCCGCGGAGGCGGCTCCTGGTGGGGGTGGACGGACGGCAAGCGGGCGCTGGAGTACCTGTTCTGGACCGGGCAGGTGTGCGCGGCCGGGCGCCGGGCGACCTTCGAGCGCGTCTACGACCTGCCCGAGCGGGTGCTGCCCGCCGACGTGCTCGCCACCCCCACCCCGGAGCCGGCCCAGGCGCACCGCACTCTGCTGCTGCACGCCGCGGACCGACTGGGCGTGGCCGCCGCGGGTGACCTCGCCGACTACTTCCGCCTCCCGGCGAGGTTGGCCCGGCCTCGGCTGGCCGAACTCGTCGAGGCGGGTGACCTGCTGCCGGTACGGGTGGAGGGCTGGTCGTCACCGGCCTACCTGCGGCCGGGGCTCGCGATACCGCGCCGCATCGAGGCCGCCGCGCTGCTGTCACCGTTCGACTCGCTGATCTGGGAGCGCTCGCGGACCAGACGGCTGTTCGGCATGGAGGTGAAGCTCGAGATCTACACTCCGGCACCGCGCCGTCGCTACGGCTACTACGTGCTGCCGTTCCTGCTCGGCGACCGGCTCGTAGCACGGGTCGACCTGAAGGCCGACCGGGCCGCCGGTGTCCTGCGGGTTCCGGCCGCCTGGGCACACGACCCCACCCGACCGGTCGAACTCGCCGCCGGTGCGCCGACGTCGGCCCCCGCGGTGGCGGGCGTCCCGGCTCCGACGGCCGGTGGCCCGCCGCCGCCGCCGGCGGCGGTGGTGGCCGAGGCACTCGCGGCCGAGCTGCTCGGCATGTCGGCGTGGCTGGGGCTCGGCCCGGTCGAGGTGGCCGCGCGGGGCACCCTCGCCGGCCCGCTGCGCCGCGCCCTCACGGCGGCTCCGACCGGCTGCGACGGATGACCGGCCGGTGTGGTTGGGTCAAGGCCCTGCCGAGGCCGGCTTCACGGGCTTTGACGATGGCATGGGAGCGTTCGGAGACCTGAAGCTTGATGAAGATGTTGGACACGTGAGCCCCGTGCTCCTGCCCGCATCGCGGCGAAGACGGAGTCGTCGTCCTCGAACATCGTGAGGACGACGACGGCGGCCGTCGATCCTGATCGGGTGAGTCTGCGGGTCGCCTCGATGCACCGAGGAGTGGGCCCGAGCCAGCCGGATTTTCAATCTGCTCCTGTAGAAGGGAAATTTCGTCTCTGCGGTTCGCGGTATGACGTTGGCGGGCTCCGGATCGCCCAGCGTGGCGCCCCGTCCGGTCCGGACCCCGTTCCCGCGACTCCTGCGCTCACGCCTCAGGCGGCGAGGCCGTGCCGGGCGGTGGCCTTCTCGTAGGTCACGACTAGCTCCCCGTCGTGGGCGTCGATGCGTACGGCACCGCCTTCGGAGACCTCGCCGCGGATGAGCGCGCGCCCGACCCGGGTTTCGACCTCGTGGGAGATGTATCGGCGTAGCGGGCGGGCGCCGAACACCGGATCGAAGCCCTTCTCGGCGATCAGCCGGCGGCCGGCCTCGGTCAGCTCCAGGCTGATCTGCCGTTCGGCGAGCCGGTGGCGCAGCTCCTCGAACTGCAGGCCGACGATCCGCTCGATCTGCGGCAGGGCCAGCGGCCGGAACAGGACGATGTCGTCGATCCGGTTGAGGAACTCCGGGCGGAAATGCCCCCGCAGCTCCGCCATCACCCGGGCCTCGGCCTCCGGCCTGATCTGGCCGTCCGCGTCCATCCCGTCGAGCAGGTACTGCGAGCCGATGTTCGAGGTCATGATGATGACGGTGTTGCGGAAGTCGACCCGATGCCCCTGGGCGTCGGTGATCCGGCCGTCATCAAGGATCTGCAGCAGGACGTTGAACACATCCGCGTGCGCCTTCTCGATCTCGTCGAAGAGCACCACCGAGTACGGCTTGCGCCGGACGGCCTCGGTGAGCTGGCCGCCCTCCTCGTATCCCACGTAGCCGGGGGGAGCGCCGACCAGCCGGCTGACGGTGTGCCGCTCCTGGTACTCGCTCATGTCGAGGCGGATCATGTGTTCCTCGGTGTCGAAGAGCGCCACTGCCAGGGTCTTCGCCAGCTCCGTCTTCCCGACGCCGGTCGGGCCGAGGAACACGAAGGAACCGATGGGCCGGCGGGGGTCCCGGATGCCGGACCGGGCCCGGATGATCGCGTCGGCGACGAGCGTGACGGCCTCGTCCTGGCCGACGACCCGTT
This sequence comes from Parafrankia discariae, assembly GCF_000373365.1. NCBI lineage: Bacteria > Bacillati > Actinomycetota > Actinomycetes > Frankiales > Frankiaceae > Parafrankia > Parafrankia discariae. The sequence goes on along the minus strand of NZ_KB891115.1, from coordinate 123,653 downwards.
CCCGCAGGATCTCGTCCAGCCGCAGCAGCTTGTCCCGCTCGGTTTCCTTGAGCCGGGTGACCGGGATACCGGTCCAGACCGCGACGATCTCGGCGATCTCGTCCTCGGTGACGACCTCGCGCAGCAGCCGGTGCTCGCCCTGCTTGGCGGCGAGCTGTTCCTCCTCGGTGGCAAGACGCCGTTCCAGCTCGCCCAGCCGGCCGTAGCGTAGTTCGGCGGCCCGGTTGAGGTCGTAGGCCCGTTCGGCCTCCTCGGCCTCACGGCGGACGCGTTCGAGCTCCCCGCGCAGCTCCTGGACCCGGCGGATCGCCTGGCGTTCGGCCTCCCACTGGGCGCGCATCGCGTCCGCCTCGGCCCGCAGGTCGGCGAGCTCCCCGCGCAGCTGATCCAGTCGCGCCTGGCTGGCCGGGTCGGTCTCCTTGGCCAGGGCCGCCTCCTCGATCTCCAGCCGGGTCACCCGGCGGCTGGTCTCGTCCAGCTCGGCGGGCATCGAGTCGATCTCGGTACGCAGCCGGGCACAGCCCTCGTCGACCAGATCGATCGCCTTGTCGGGCAAAAACCGGTCGGTGATGTAGCGGTGGCTCAACGTCGACGCGGCGACGAGCGCGCGGTCCTGGATCTTCACTCCGTGGAAGACCTCGAACCGCTCGCGCAGGCCGCGCAGGATCGAGATGGTGTCCTCCACGCTCGGCTCGTCCACCATCACCGGCTGGAAACGCCGCTCCAACGCGGCGTCGGACTCGACGCGCTTGCGGTACTCGTCCAGCGTGGTCGCGCCGATCATGTGCAGCTCGCCGCGGGCCAGCATCGGCTTGAGCATGTTCCCGGCGTCCATGGCCCCCTCGGCGGCGCCGGCACCGACCACGGTGTGCAGCTCGTCGACGAACAGCAGGACCCGCCCCTCGGACGCCTTCACCTCGGTCAGCACGGCCTTGAGTCGTTCCTCGAACTCGCCGCGGTACTTCGCTCCCGCCACCAGCGAGCTCATGTCCAACGCGAAGATGGTCTTGTCGCGCAGGCCCTCCGGCACGTCCCGGCGGACGATCCGCTGAGCCAGGCCCTCCACGATCGCGGTCTTCCCGACGCCCGGATCCCCCAGCAGCACCGGGTTGTTCTTCGACTTGCGGCTGAGGATCTGGATCACTCGGCGGATCTCCGCGTCCCGGCCGATGACCGGGTCGAGATTGCCGGTCCGGGCCAGCTCGACGAGGTCCCGGCCGTACTTCTCCAGCGCCTCGTAGGCGGCCTCCGGGGTTGCGGAGGTGACCCGCTGGTGGCCGCGGATCCGGGTGAGCGCGGCCAGGAAAGACTCTCGGGTGAGGCCATGCTCCTGCAGCCGCCGGCCGGCGGCGGTGGCGGTGCCCTCCTCGGTCAACGCGAGCAGCAGGTGCTCCACCGACACGTATTCGTCCTTCAACCGCCCCGCCTCGCGTTCGGCCGCGTCCAGCAGCCGGGCCAACCGCTGGGTCACGAACACCTGCCCGGGAGCGGCCCCCGGGCCGGTCACCTTCGGTCGCCGGGCCAGGTCGGCCTCCAGCTGCGCGCTCAGCGCGGCGACATCGGCCCCGGCCTCGTTGAGCAGCCGTGAAATCAGCCCGTCGGGCGCTGCCAGCAGGGCGGCCAGCAGGTGCTCGCCGTCGACCTCGGTGTGCCCGAGCGCGGTCGCCCTGGCCTGGGCCGCGGCCAGCGCCTCCTGGGACTTCTGGGTCAGGCGGTTCATGTCCATAGTCGTCCGCTCCTCGCGTTGCCGGCTTCCTGGCTGGCTTCCAGTGCCGACCGCACCCGCGGGGCCGTGCTGCCGCCGAGGGCGGCTTCCAGCGCGTCGATGCGGTCGAGCAGATCGAGCACGAGGCCGATGGCGGCGTAGTTCAGGCAGAGACCGGCCCGTAGCCGCTGGATCCGGGCGATCGTCGCCGGGGTGTCCGAAGGGAACCACAGCGTGCCGGCGGCGTCGCGGGAGGTGTCCAGCAGGCTGAGCGCGGCGAACCGGCGGACCAGTTCGGGATGCAGCCCGGCCCGGTCGGCGACCGTCTCCAGGGTGAGCCACGTGGTGACGCCGAACCGTGGTTGGGCGTCGCTTCTCGCGTGTACGGCGCCCACGGTGCCGCGGCGCGGGCGGCGGACTGGCGCCAGTGGGTAGGGGCGGGAGGCATCGGGCCGGGACGCCCCACCCTCCGGCTGGGAACGGGTGCTCATCCTCGCCTCCTGATCTGTCATCAGTCACGCCCGGACCAGGTCCCGCCGTGAGTCACGGCCGTGGTCGCGTCCGGCCACCAGGCCCCGATCGCGTTCTGGTCATGTCCTGCACCTACGCCCTCGGATCGAACGCGGAGATCGCCGCCAGTTCTTCGAACAGCGCGCGTTCGCGGTCGGTCAGCTTCGCCGGGACCATCACGCTGATCTCGGCATAGAGGTCACCGGGGGAGCCCCGCGGGTTGGGCATGCCCTCACCGCGCAGGCGCAGCCGCCGGCCGGACGACGATCCCGCCGGGACGTGCACCTTGACCTCGCCGCCCGGAGTGGCGACGGGGACGGTCGCACCGAGCGCCGCCTCCCAGGGCGAGACCGCCACGGTGAGGTGGATGTCCCGCCCGGACAGCCGATAACGCGGATGCGGCACGATTCGCACCCGCAGGTACATATCCCCGGCCGGGCCATCGCCGCTGGCACGGCCGCCCTGCCCGGCCAGCCGGATCCGCTGCCCGTCCACCACCCCGGGCGGGATGGTCACGGTGTAGGCCCGCGCGCCCTCGGGGCCAGCGAGGGTGACCTGACGGCGGCCGCCCCGGTACGCCTCCTCGACGCTCAGTTCCAGCCCGGCCTCCTGATCGGCGCCGGGAATCGGACCGGTCGCCCCACGTGCGCCGCGACCCGCCCCGAAGAGGTCTCCGAACAGGTCCTCGAAGCCGCCGCCACCGCCGAAGCCCGCCTCGAAGCCCGGCGTCACCCGGACCCGCCGGCCCGAGCCCCCGCGTCCGGCGCCGGCACCCCCGAAGCCGGCACCGACGCCGGCGGCCATCCGTTCCTCGTAGTCCTCGGGTATGCGCCGGAAGTCCGGCCCGAACCGGTCGTACCGGCCCCGGGTCTTCGGGTCCGACAGCACCTGGTAGGCCTCGTTGATCTCCTTGAAACGCTCCTCCGCCGCCGGATCCCTGTTCACGTCCGGGTGGTGGCGGCGGGCGAGCTTCCGGTAGGCCTGCTGGATCTCCTCCATGGTCGCCTCGCGGCTGACGCCGAGAGCCTCGTAGTAGTCCCGGGCCACGGCGTCACTCCGAGGGCTTGCTGACGGCCACGCCTACCGGGCGCAGCTGCCGTCCGGCGTCGCCGTAGCCGGGCCGGACGACGGCGACCACCGTGCCCGGCGGCTTGCCCGGCTCGTCGACGAGGCTCACCACGTCATGCCTGGCGGGGTCGAAGGGCACGCCGACCTCATCGTGGCGCGGGTAGCCGAGGCGGGCCAGCACGTCGACCGCCTGGTCGCGCACGGCCCGGACGCCGGTCAGGATCGATTCCGGATCGGCCCCGGCATGCGTCAGCGCGAGCTCCAGGTGGTCGAGCACCGGTAGCCAGGCCGTGGCCGCCCGCTCGCGCTCGGCCTCCCGTTCCCGCTCCACCTCCCGGGCGCACCACTTGCGCTGGTTGTCGAGGTCCGCGAGGGTCTGGCGCCAGCGGGCCGTGAGCTCCTCGATCCGCGCGGCGAGCGCCGCCGGCTCCTCTTGCCGGTCGACTCCGACCGGATGCTCCACCCCGGCCGGCTGCTCGCCGCCCGCGGACCGCGCCTCGCCTACCGGCCGATCGGTGGCCACCGACTGGTCCGCACGCACGGGCCGGTTCCTACGCGGATGATCATCCCCGTTCCCACGCGGATGATCATCCCCGGTTCCTGGTGATGGCCGACGGGCAGACGTCATCGCTCAGTCCTCCGCTCGCTCGCTCAACGCTCCCCGGTCGCCCCGTTCGCCCGTTCGCCTCGCGGGACCGCTCTACTCGACCGCTCCCACGCTCAGCCCCGGTCGAAATCGGCGTCGATGACGTCATCCGGGTCGCTCGACGGCGGCTGCCCGCCGCCGGCCGTTCCGCCGGGACCCGGCTGGCCACCCCCGCCCGGCTGGCCACCGGCGCCCGGCTGGACGCTCGCCAACGCGTGGTAGAGCTGCTGGAGATCCGAGCTGAGTGACCGGACCCGGTCGAGCGGCGCTTCCTCCTGGACGGCCTGCCGAGCGTCGGCGACGAGCATTTCGGCGCGGGCCTTCTCGTGCGCCGGCGCAGCGTCCCCGAGGTCCGCCAACCGGCGCTCGACCTGATAGGCGACCGAGTCGAGTTCGTTGCGGGCGTCGATCGCCGCGCGCAGCGCCTCGTCCTCATTTCGGTGCCGTTCGGCCTCGCCGATCATTCGCTCGACCTCGCTCTTGTCGAGGGTCGAGCTTTCCGTAATGGTGATCTTCTGCTCGGCTCCGGTGTCCTTGTCCCGTGCGGTGACGTTGAGGATGCCGTTGGCATCGATGTCGAAGGTGACCTCGATCTGGGGCTCGCCGCGCGGGGCCGGCCGGATGTTCTCCAGCCGGAAGCGGCCGAGCACCCGGTTGTCCGCGGCGCGTTCCCGCTCGCCCTGCAGCACGACCACGTCGACAGCGGACTGGTTGTCCTCCGCGGTGGTGAACACCTCCGATCGCCGAACCGGGATCGTGGTGTTCCGCTCGACGATCTTCGTCATCACACCACCGCGGGTTTCCAGGCCGAGCGACAGCGGGGTGACATCGAGCAGCAGCACGTCCTTGACCTCGCCCTTGAGCACCCCTGCCTGGATCGAGGCCCCGAGCGCCACCACCTCGTCCGGGTTGACGCTCATGTTCGGTTCCTTGCCGCCGGTCAGCCGCCGGACCAGCTTCTGCACCGCCGGCATCCGGGTGGCGCCGCCGACCAGGATCACCTCATCCAGGTCGTCCGCCGTGACCTTGGCGTCCTCCGTCGCCTGGTTCACCGGTCCCATGGTCCGTTCCAGCAGATCGCCGGTGATCTGCTCGAACGTCGAGCGCATGACCGTGGTCGTCAGGTGCGTCGGCCCGGACGCGTCAGCGGTGATGAACGGCAGGTTGACCTGGGTCTGGGTCACCGAGCTCAGCTCGACCTTGGCCTTCTCCGCGGCTTCGAAGAGCCGCTGCAGTGCCTGTGGATCCGTGCGCAGGTCGATGCCCCGGTCACGCTGGAAGTCGTCGGCCAGGTGGTCGACCAGCCGGCGGTCGAAGTCGTCCCCGCCCAGGTGGCTGTCGCCGGCGGTCGAGCGCACCTCGACCACCCCGTCACCGACGTCGAGGACGCTCACGTCGAACGTACCGCCGCCGAGGTCGAACACGAGCACGGTCTCGTGCTGCTTCTTGTCCAGCCCGTAGGCCAGCGCGGCCGCGGTCGGCTCGTTGATGATCCGCAGCACCTCCAGGCCGGCGATGCGGCCAGCGTCCCGGGTGGCGGTGCGCTGCGCGTCGTTGAAGTAGGCGGGCACCGTGATGACCGCTTCGGTGACCTTCTCGCCGAACTGCTTGGCGGCGTCGTCGGCAAGCTTGCGCAGCACCAGCGCGTTGATCTCCTCCGGCGAATAGAGCTTGTCCCGCACCTTGAAGCGGACGGCGCCGCCGGGGCCGGGCACGACGTCGAAGGCGACCGCCTTGGCTTCCTCGCTGATCTCGTCGTAGTGCCGCCCGACGAACCGCTTCGCCGAGGAGATCGTGCCCTTCGGATTGAGGATCGCCTGCCGCCTTGCCAACTGACCGACGAGGCGCTCCCCGCTTTCCGTGAACGCGACCACGGACGGGGTCGTCCGCGATCCCTCGGAGTTCGGGATGACCCTGGCCTCGCCACCCTCCCACGCGGCGATCACCGAGTTGGTCGTGCCCAGGTCGATACCTACTGCCTTGGCCATGAGCCTGCTCCCAGCTAGGAGCGAGCGGAAAAGGCCAGAAGTCGAACGTGCCACCATGGGCCGTCCAAACCATCCCGGCTAGGGTGTCCTGGCTGAACCAGCCAGGCGAAGCCGGCCACACCGCCCGATATCGGCCCGACGGGTGCTACCCGCGGGGTGTTTACCGCTCCCTGCCCTGCCCGGTCCGGCGACACCTGAAAACCGATCAGGGTCGCGCGGGCCCGCGGGGTCAGGGCGCGAGTACCACCTTGACGCATTCCTCCTCCTTGTCGCGGAAGATGGAGTAGCCGTCGGGGGCCTCGTCGAGGCTCAGGCGGTGGGTGATGACGAAGCTCGGGTCGATCTGCTTGGCGCGGATCCGGTCGAGCAGCGGGCGCAGGTAGCGCTGGACGTGGCACTGCCCAGTCCGCATGGTCAGGCCGCGGTTCATGAACGAGCCCATGGGGAACTTGTCGACCAGTCCTCCGTAGACGCCGATCACCGAGACGATGCCGCCGTTGCGGCAGTTGCGGATCGCCTCCCGCAGCGCGAACGGTCGGTCGGTCTCCAGCCGCGCCATCTGCTTCGCGCGGTCGTAGGAGTAGGCGGCGGGAGCGGCGTGGTGCGCCTCCAGACCGACGGCGTCGATGCAGGCGTCGGGTCCGCGTCCGCCGGTCATCTCCAGCAGGGACTCACGGACGTCGGTGTCCTCGTAGTTGATCGTGTCCGCGCCGGACCGGTCAGCGGCCATCGCCAGCCGGTTGGGGAAACGGTCGATCGCGACGACGCGCTCCGCGCCGAGCAGGTAGGCGCTGGCGATGGCGAACTGTCCGACCGGACCGGCGCCCCAGACCGCGATGACATCCCCGGGCGTGATGTCGCAGAACTCGGCGCCCATATAGCCGGTGGGCAGGATGTCGGACAGGAACAGCACCTGCTCGTCGGGCAGGTCGTCCTCGATCTTGATGGGTCCGACGTCGGCGAACGGCACCCGGGCGTACTCGGCCTGACCGCCGGGATAGCCGCCGAGCATGTGCGAGTAGCCGAAGATGCCGGCCACTGGGTGGCCGAGGATCTTCTCCGCCAGCGCGGCGTTGGGGTTGGAGTTCTCGCACAGCGAGTAGTCGCCGGCGAGGCAGGTGTTGCACTGCCCGCAGGCGATGGGGAACGGGACCACGACGCGGTCACCGACGCGCAGCTTTCGGACCTCGCGGCCGACCTCGACGACCTCTCCCATGAACTCGTGGCCCAGCACGTCGCCCTTCTTCATGGTGGGCACGAAGCCGTTGTAGAGGTGCAGGTCGGACCCACAGATGGCGGTGCTGGTGACGCGGACCACGGCGTCACGGTTGTTGAGGATCTTCGGGTCGGGGACCTGCACCACATCGACCTCGCCCCGACCGAGCCAGCAGTTCGCTCGCATGCGTCCGCCCTCCGTTCCGACAAATCAAAGGATTCTTTCCGGGTCTCCGAGCCTGCCTGGCGCTCTGGGCCCACCGACGACGAGTCGTGGGCCGCGCGCCTGACCGCGTTCAGCCCAGCGGCCGGGCGGGATGTTGGCCCAGCAGGTGCACGGCGGATCGGGCACCGGTCGGAGATCCTTCGGACCGGACGACCTCACCGGTCTCCATCAGTTGCTTGAAGCGGCGCAGGTCGTCGGCGATCTGCTGTCCGGGCTCCTCGCCCAGCAGCTTCGCCACCGCGGCTCCCGGCGCCCCCGCGGGAACGTCGTACTCCAGCTCGACATGCACCTCGGTGCCCCGGCCACCCGGTGCCGGGACGAACCGCACCGTTCCGGCGTTGCGCACGTCCGCGTCGCCGACCGACCGCCAGCCGATCAGCTCTCCCGGACGGTCCTCGACGATCTCGGCGTCCCACTCGACCGTCGTGCCGGCAGGACCCCTTGTCTTCCAGTGCGAGTGGCCGTTCGAGGTCCGGACCGAGTCCAGGTGGTACATGAAGGTCGGCAGCACCTCGAGGTCGTGCCACGTGCGGTAGAGATCATCGGGCGTGCGGCGCACCGTGGTGCTCGATCGCGCCCGCATCGGACCGATGGACGGGCCGCCGGCGTGCCGCCGGGCGGCGATCACGTCGGCGATGGTGACCCCCACGATCGCACCCGCCGCAGTGGCCTGGCGGAGCAGGCGCGGCAGGTCGTCGCGATGCCGCAGGACGGCGATCACCAGGACGGACAGGTCGATCGCGTCGCCCGCGACCCGTCCCCACAGCCAGCGCCCCGGGCGCCTGCTGCCCAGCACGCAGACACCGCTGGCGATCTCGCGTGTGCCCAGGGCCCTCGACACCGCCCTGCTCGCCGCCGTGTTCTCGGTGCCGGTAACCCGGACCACTGCCGTGGGCGCACCGATCTCGGCCGCGCCGAGGCCGAGGCTGAACAACCCCAACGCTTTCGCCACACGGTCCTGGCGGGTTGCCTCGGCGCGGGCCTCCCGAGTACCGGCCTTCCATGTGTTTCGGGTGCGTCTCATGAGGTGACCTCCTAAGCACCGAACCAGGTGGGGTCGACGCGGCGCCGGCCGGACCGGGCGTCAGGCCGGACCGGGCGTCAGGCCGGGCCGCCCTCGGCGGCGGAGAGCCGGCGGTGATGGTCGTCTGTTGGCCGCCACGGGAGATCCTGGGGCGTTGCCTCGGCCGGCGTGCTCGCGGTAGAGGCTGCCCGGCTTCTGTGGACCCAACCGATGTGGGCACAGGATCCCGGGCGGAGTTCCCAGGCGTGCGCTGGCTTGGACCGTGCGCTGGCTTGGACCGTGCGCTGGCTTGGACCGTGCGCTGGCTCAGAGGAGGAGGAGGCTGACAGGCGGCCGGCGGCGCGCGTCGGTGGTTTTCCGGCCCGGCGCGGGGCATCAGAAGTGGTCGCCTCGGCCGTGAACCAGCGGCCGGGACCGCGCCGGCGTTCCGCGCGGCGTCTCCGGATGCCGAAGCCGTGCCAGATTCGGCGGGTTCGGCTGGTTCCGGGCAGGCGGCGGGCGAGGCGGGACTGTCGGGTCCGGTCGCCTTGGACGCCGCGGACGGCCTGGATGCGACGGTCGAGGCCCTGCGCCGGGCACGGGTGAGCCACCCGCTGCTGGCCGAAGGGGTTCCCGCGGGCGAACCGGCGTGGACAGGGCCGGAGGTCGCGTGGATAGGGCCGGAGGTCAACGACATCGCCGTGGATCCCGCGGACCTGGCCGAGGTGACGAGCCCGGTCCGGGTGGGGCAGGTGGACGCGCTGGTCAGGGCCGCCCTGGGGACCGCCGCCGCGGTGCACACCGTCCCGGCCGATCGACCGGAGTCGCCGACCGGCGGGGTCGGTGCCCTACTGCGACACACCCTCCCGGCATCCGTCTAGAGACCTGTCATCAGCGCGCCGCGCTTCCGGTCCGCTGCAGGTGGTCGTGAAGCATCTGAACGGCGGCGGCGCCGTCGCCGACGGCGGAGCCGACCCTTCGGGTGGCGCCGTGACGGACGTCTCCGGCGGCGAACACCCCCGGTCGGCTGGTTTCCAGACGGTGTGGCGGGCGGCCCGGACGTCGCGAGCGGTCGCCCCGGGGGGCCGAGACGGCGTCGGTTCCGGTCAGGACGAATCCGTCGGCGTCCAGCGCGACAATGTCGCCCAGCCAGTCGGTGTGGGGCCGTGCGCCGATGAAGACGAAGAGCATGTGGACGGGTATCGACTCCTGTTCGCCGGAGTGGAGGTCCTCAGTGACGAGCGCTTCCAGGCCGCCGTTTCCCTCGGCGCGCTGTAGGCGGGTATGGGTGCGGACGACGATCCGCGGATGACGGCTGATCCGGTCCACCAGGTACCTCGACATCTTCTGGCGGAGATCGTGTTCGCGGGCCAGCAGGTATACGCGCGGCGCAACCTCCGCGAGAAACACGGCGGCCTGCCCGGCCGAGTTGCCGCCGCCCACGACGGCGACGGGATGACGGGCGCACTGTCGGGCTTCCATGAAGGTGGCCGCGTAGCACACGCTGGCTGCCGCGAACTCGCTGATACCGGGCACGTCCAGTTCGCGGTAGCGGGCGCCGGTGGCGACGACGACGGTCCTGCTGACGATCTCAACCTGCTGGCCGTCGAGATTCAGCGACGCGGCCTGCAGCTCGCCGTCCGGTACCAGCGACACGGCCTCGGCCGGCAGGTTGATCTCAGCACCGAACCGGCGGGCCTGGATGGCGGCCCGCTCGGCGAGTTCCGCCCCCGAGATCCCGGCGGGAAAGCCGAGGTAGTTCTCGATCCGGGAGGACGTTGCCGCCTGGCCTCCGGTGGCGGTCGCGTCGAACGCGGTGGTGGTCAGGCCGTCCGCGGCACCGTAGACGGCAGCGGCGAGCCCGGCTGGTCCGGCTCCGATCACGAGCAGATCCCGAACGCCACCGTCCGGGCGCGGGGTCGTCAGCCCGATCGCCTGCGCCAGTCTCGCGTTGCTCGGGTTGCGCAGGACTTTTCCATCCCGCCAGATCACGACGGGTGTGTCCTCGGGGGTCAGGCCGAGAGCGCGCAGGGCCTCCTCCGCGTCGGTGTCCTCCTCGAGGTCGACGTACCGGTGTGGCAGGCGGTTTCGGGCGGCGAACTCGCGCAGCCGTCGGGTGTCCGGGCTGTAGCGGGAGCCAATAATCCGGAAACCCGCATCGAGGCCGATGAGTATCTCTCGCCGGATGAAGAAGGCCCGCACGATCAGGTCGCCGAGTCGGGCGTCGCACTGCAGGAGTTCCGCAAGCTGCTCCACTGGGACGATGAGGATCTCGGTGCCCTCGCCGGCGACGGCGGTGTAGAAAGACGGCTGCCCGGCCAGGAGGCCGAGCTCACCGAGGAAGCGCCCAGTTCCGTGGACGAGGAGCCGCTGGGGCTCGTCGCTGCCGTAACCCGTGATCACCTGCACCGAACCCCGCAGGATGACCACGAACCGATCGCTCGGTTCACCCTCCCGGATCAGCACTTCGCCGGGCGCGGCGTCTTGGCGGTCACCTCGGGTCGCGAGGGTCTCGATCTGGGCGGTCGACAGCCGCGGGTACGCGCCGTAGCTGTCTGGAGACTCGGTGACTCCGGCTGTGTCCGTAATCGTCATGAACTTCTCCGATCCGGGTGCGCCGCGGGGCGGTCTCGGGAGCCGGCGCCCGCGGCCGTCCTCGGTCCCTGCCCGCCGGGCCGCTGCCGGACCTCCGCAGTCCGCGACATCCATCACCGCATCTCGGCAGTAATCCGAATCCGGCCAGACAGCACACGTGGGCGACGACGGACACCGCGCCTCGCGTCAGACCGACCGCACCAGACTCGAAGCCCCAAATACTGGCTGGGCTACCCGCTTCATCGACCCGTACACGTCGGCTGGCTACGTCCTGGCGGAATACCACCAAGACCACCGGGTAAACCAGGCTAGGTCATGCTGAGGTACACATTCGACTTTGTCCGGTGTTCGCGGTAAGGACGTATGTGTCCGGAACGTCGAGGGGGGAACAGTCCATGCCTACGTCTTCTGCCGTCCGACATAGTCCAATCGCCAGCATCAACCCATATAATAACGAAATTATGCGTGAATTCTCTCCCATGCGCGAGCAGGCCGTCGACCACGCGGTCCGAGAGGCACATCAGGCATTCCAGTCCTGGCGCGGTACCAGCGTTGACGAACGGGCCACGCTGGTCGGTCGAGCCGCGCAGCTGATGCGTGAGCGCAGCGAGCACCTGGCCCGGCTGGTGACTCTTGAGATGGGCAAGCTCATCCGGCACAGCCGCGCCGAGATTGACCTTTCCGCGCGGATCCTGCAGTACTACGCCGACAAGGCCCCCGTGCTGCTCGCCGACGAGCCGTTGGATTTCAGGGACGGTTCGGCCGCCATCGTCAATGATCCACTGGGGGTGATCCTTGGTGTTCAGCCCTGGAACTTCCCGGTTTACCAGACAGTCCGGTTCGCGGCGCCCAACCTGGTGTTGGGGAACACCGTTCTGCTGAAGCCCGCAAGTAATACGCCGCAGTCGGCGCTAGCCGTCGAGCAGCTGTTCGCCGACGCGGGCGTGCCGCGAGGTGTGTACACAAACCTCCTGGTTCCCGGCCGCGAGGTCTACCGGGTGATCGAGTCGGATGTCGTTCGGGGCGCCTCGCTGACCGGAAGCGACCGGGCCGGCGTCAGCGTCGGTGAGACCGCCGGCCGAAACGTGAAGAAGAGCGTCCTCGAGCTGGGCGGCAGCGACCCGTTCATCGTGCTCGATGACAACAACCTTGACCGCACCGTCGAAGCTGCCCTGGTCGGCCGCCTGCACAACATGGGGCAAAGCTGCGTGAGCGCCAAGCGGATGATCGTGATATCCGAGGTATTCGACCGGTTCGTGACCGCGCTGGCCGAACGGATGCGCGAGCTGGTTCCGGGTGACCCCGTTGACGAGGCCACCACGCTGGCACCGGTGTGCTCCGAGCAGGCCGCCCAGACGCTGGTGGACCAGGTCCGCGACGCGCTGGACGAGGGAGCGACCGCGGTCGTCGGCGGCGGGCACGTCGACCGCCCCGGAGCGTTCGTGCAACCCACGGTCCTCGTCGGCGTGACGCCGAAGATGCGCGCCTTTCGCGAGGAGCTGTTCGGACCGATCGCGGTCGTCTATCGGGTACAAGACGATGACGAGGCGGTCTCCTTGGCGAACGACTCGCCTTACGGTCTCGGCGGCGCGGTGTTCAGCGGCGACATCTCCCGGGCGCGTGCAGTCGCCAGTCGGATCGAGAGCGGCATGGTGTGGATTAACCATCCGACGTCATCCGAGCCGGAACTGCCCTTCGGCGGCATCAAGCGGTCCGGCTACGGCCGGGAGCTGTCCCACCTCGGCATCAAGGAGTTCGCCAACCGGAAGCTGATCGTGACGATGGGGACGGACGCGCCGATCACCGATGCTCTGGGTTGATGCCCGCTCGGGCGGTATGCTCCTGCTCACTACCCCCGGTCAGACCGTCGCGGCGACGAGCGAGGCCATCGACACGATGCGGGCGTTGTGGACGTCCGACGGGGTGGTGAGCGTGTCCGGCGGCCACTACCCGCTCACCGACGCCGCCGGCGGCCCGGCCCCGGCCCCGGCCCCGGCCCCGGCCCCGGCCCCGGATCATCACCGAGTTCGCCGCCGACGAACGTTTCGACACCATCAACCTCGTGCCCCGGACCGAAACCGTCGATCAGATCCGGCGCTTCGGCGACGATGTCATCCCGCGTGTCCGCGCGGCACCCGCCGAGTCGACTGCCTGACCGCCGTTCGCCCTCATGCGGATCTGCTCCGTACCCACCGCACCACCCTGGTCCGGCCCAGGATGTCGTCTGCCTACACTGAGACGGGCGGCCGATCACCAAGGCTGCCGGATTCGCGGAGTTCTCGCGGGAGTGCGCGAGTGCGGGGAGGCGTCGATGGCCGCGCGTCGCGTGCCGCCGGAGATGTTCCGCTTCGCGACCGAGCAGAACGCTGATCTGTACACCGCGATTCTGCACGTGTTCGGCGACGCCAACGAGCGACTGGAGACCGCCCTCGGGCTCGACGACATCGACGGGCGGCTGGCCTCCGTCGGGTTCTTCCGCGACCTCGACCCGGACGAGCTCGGCCGGGCGCTGGCGCAGCTGGGTAAGTGGCAGCTGCTCGACGTCATCCAGAACCACAGCGCGGACTACTCCACCGCCGCCGAGTACGAGCGCGGCAACCTGCATTACTCGCTGACCCGGCGCGGGGAGGCCGCGTTCGCCGGTGTCCAGCACGCCCTGGAGGTGCTCGCGTCGGCGGGAGCTCTGCAGACCGCCGTTCTGGACGCCATCACGGACCGGCTCGACGCCCTGTACGGCCTGCTGCTCGAGCCGACGTCCGCGGACCGTCGGGTTTTCACCACGCTCAGCGAGCTGGAGAGCCACCTGGAGGCACTGCGGTCGAACACCAAGCAGTTCAACGGCGAGCTGCAGCGGCTGCTGCGCGCGGAGAACGCCGACCTCGACACCTTCCATGAGGTGAAACGGGCGACGGTGACCTACCTGCAGGAGTTCGTGACCGACCTCGACCACCGGTCGCGGGCCATCCGGGACGCGATCCGGCGGGTCGAGTCGCTGGGCGTCGCCACCTTGCGGCGGCGGGCGCTGCTCGGCGCCGAGCTGTCGCCGATGGGCGCGCAGGACCCGGTGCCGGCCTGGCTGGAGCATCGCCGGCTGCGCTGGGAAGGGCTGCGGCTGTGGTTCGACCCGGGTGACGGCGCCCGGCCGCGGGCGGACGAGCTGCACACGGTGGCACGGCGCGCGATCGTCGCCCTGCTCGCGACCCTGGAACGCATCGGAGAGTCGCGGCGGCGTTCGTCGAGCGCGGCGCGTGACTTCCAGGTGCTCGCCCGCGTGTTCGCAGCCGCCCCCGCCGAGGACGATCTGCACCGGCTGTGGGGCGCCGCCTTCGGGCTGACCCCGGCCCGCCACGCCCACCTGCGCCACACCGACCCGGAACTGATCCCCGTCGGGATGAGCTGGGCGGCGGCGCCGTCCGTCGAGGTGTCCACACTGCTGCGGCGCGGCGGCCGGGCCGAGCGTTTCAGCCGGACGGGCCGGGTCCGCGACGTCGCCGCGGTCCGCCGCGAGCGGGAGGAACGGGCTCGGCGCGAACGGGCCGAGCTGGAAGCCGTGTGGGCGCGGCTGCGTACTGACGGCCCGGTCCGGCTGTCGGCGTTGGGCACGCTGGATCATGAGGCGCTCGCCCGCCTGCTGGACCTGCTGGGCCAGGCGCTCGACGGGCCGGTCGACAGCTCGGGGGCGCGGCGCGCGACGACCTCCGACGGACAGGTGGAGATCGTGGCCCGGCCGACCGGCGACGGCCGGCTGGCGGTGATCCGCACGCCCCGCGGTGTCCTCACCGCGCCTGATCACATTGTCGACATCGCGCTCCTCGGCCGGCCGGTGGCCCGCGGCATCCAGCCCTCGATCGTGAGTGTGCCCGTGCCGCCCGTGCCGCCCGTGCCGCCTGGGCTGCCCCCGCCGCCTGCGCCGCCGGCACGGAGCGCGCCGGCCGGATCTCCGATCCTGACTCCGGTCGCGCCCGGATCCAGCGCCGGACGATGAGCTCGTCGGCGAACCAGCACGTCCGGGACGAGAGGGAGGACGTCGCGCGCGGAATCCGGCTGCTGCTCGGCAGTCCGCTGCTGACGTCCACCGGCAGCCCGGAGGGGTTCGCGGTCGTGCGGCGCCGGCGCGGGCCGATCCGCGACTGGTTCGACTACTACTGCGGCTGGCAGGTCCTGGTCGAACCGCGGGCCGGCTACGCGCGGCTCGTGAAGATCCGTTCGGAGCCGGATCCGTCCCGCCCGGCGCGGCGGGCCCGGTCGACGCGGGCGCCGTTCGACCGTCGCCGGTACGTGCTCTTCTGCGTCGTCGCCGCGGAGCTGATGGGCGGGCCTGTCACGACGATCGGGCTGCTGGCCGACCGGGTCTCTGCGGCCTGCGCGGCGGACGCGGCGCTGCCGCCGTTCGACCCGGCGGTCCGGGCGGAGCGGATGGCGTACGTCGACGCCCTGAAGCACCTGGAGCAGCTCGGCATGGTGAGCGCGGTGGACGGTGTCACCGACGCCTACGTGCAGTCCGAGGACGCGAAGGTGCTGTACCGGGTTGACACCACCCGCCTGGTGGGCCTGCTCGCCGCACCGACCGCGCCGTCACGGGTGGCCCCGGCCGGGACGGAGGCCACCGCCCCGGCCGGGGCGGGGACGGGGACGGAGGCGGGCAAGGAGACGGAGGACGGCATTGATGTCGACCGGTTCATCGCCGGGATGCTCGTCGAGCCGCGTTACGGGGACGCGGCGTCCGCGGCGCCGACGGTCTCCGACGCCCGCCGGAACCTGTGGCTGCGTCACTCCGTGATCCGGCGCCTGGTCGACGACCCGGTCGTGTACCGCGCGGAGCTCACGGAGGCACAGCTGGCGTACCTCGCCACCACGACCGGCCGGGCGCAGGTCCGGCGGGCCGCCGAGCTGGCCGGGTTCGAGCTGGAGGAACGAGCGGAGGGCTACCTGCTCGTCGACCCGGACGGCCTCGCGACCGACAGCCGGTTCCCCGACGACACAAGCACCGCCAAGATAGCCGCGCTGACACTGCTCGACGCGCTGCGTGCCGCGCCGGCCGGTCTCACCGCCGAACAGCTCACGGTCGCGGCGGGACGACTGCTCGACCGGCTGCCGTCCTGGGGCAGGACGTATCGCTCGGACGACGGTGCCCGGCGGCTCGCCGGGGACGCGCTCGCCGAACTGCGCATGTTCGGCCTCGCCGCGGTGGACGCGGGCCACCCCGCGGGGTCGGCCCTGGTACGGGCGCTGCCCGCGGCGGAGCGCTACCGCGTCCATCACGAGGACCGTTCGCGGCTGGAGAATCTGCCGCCCCGCCCGGCGGGCGACGGGGCGGGCTAGGAGGACGAATCGTGGAAGTGATTCACCCACCCCTCCGCCCGGTCCAGCTCACGCCGGCCGACCGAGCCGCACGCTGGCGGCCGCACCGCGCCGGGATCGTCAACGTCTGGCGGTACTACGACGAGACCTTCGGCTTCCACCGTGGCCGGCTGCTGCTGCGCGGACGCAACGGGACGGGCAAGTCCAAGGCGCTCGAACTGCTGCTGCCCTACCTGCTGGACGCCAACCTGCAGGCCCGGAGGCTGTCGACGTTCGGTGGTTCGGAACGCACCATGCACTGGAACCTGATGGGAGACGGCGCCAGCGGCCGGACCCGCGTCGGCTACGTCTGGATCGAGTTCCGCTTCGACACCGACACCGACACCGACACCGGCACCGGCACTGACACCGACGCCCACGCCGACATAGACGTCGGCGCGGCCGCGGACGCCGGGAAGGGCGTGCGCGCCGCCGCGTCCGCCGGCTCGGGCGAGGCGTCCGACGGCGACGGTGGGCGCTGGTTCACCTGCGGTGCACGGCTCCAGGCATCCCAGCACACGACCACGGTGTCGGCGGACTACTTCACGACCAGCCGGCGGATCGGCCAGCCCGGTGGGCTGAGCGTGGTCGACGAGGCGAACGCCCCACTGACTCGCAAGCGGCTCGCGGCCGACCTCGGGGACACCGGCCAGGTGTACGACAGCGCGGCGGACTACCGGGCGGTCGTCCGCGCCGCGCTGTTCGGTGGGCTGAACGAGCAGCGCTACAGCGCTCTGATCACCGCCATGCTGCAGCTGCGCACCCCCAAGCTGTCGGAGCGGCTCGACCCGTCCCTGCTGTCGACGCTGCTCTCCCGGGCCCTGCCGCCGCTGGGCACCGCCGAGATCGCCGAGCTCGCCGAGGGGTTCGAACGCCTGGACCGCCAGCGGGAGAACATCCGCCGCCTCGACGAGGAGGTGGAGGCTGCCCGGCTGCTCGCCGACCGCCAGCGTGCCTACGCGGGCCGGGTGCTGCGGGCGGCCGCCGGTGGGCTCATCTCCGCCACCAGCACTTTGGACGACATCACCCGCACGGCTCGGGAGAGCCAGGCGGAGTACGAACGCGTCGTGGCGGAACGTGACGCGCTCGACGAGCGCGTCACCGCCGCCGAAAGCGAGCGGGAGCGGCTCGAGGCGCGCATCGAGGGCCTGATACTCAGCGAGGCCTACCGGGCCGGCGGCCAGCTCGACGAGCTGCGCCGGGACGCCCGGGACGCGGCCGGGCGCGCCGAGGACGCCCGCCGGCAGGCCCGACAGGCGCGGACCCGAGCGGATACCGATCAGGAGACCGCCGGGAGGAGCCAGGCGGCCGCCGCGCGGGCCGCGGCCGAGAGCGCGGCGGCGCGCGACCACGCCCGCGGTGCCGCCGACCGGGCCGGCCTGGCCATCACCTACGACTCCATCGCCGCCATCGTGGCCGATCAGGCGGCCGGGGTGGCGCGGCCCGGGCCGGTCGGCGCCGGGGCGGGGCAGGCCGGCATGGAGCGGGCTCGCATGGAGCGGGCCGACGCGGTGCGGCCGCGGGTCCTGGTCCGTGCGGCGGTCGACGCCCGGGTCCGGCAGCTTCGCGCCGTGCGCCGCGCGCTGGGCGACCGCGAGTCGGCGGTCATCGCGCGGACCGGTGCCGAGCGGCGCCTCGAACACGCCCGCGAGGCACTGGCCGCCGCCACGGCGGACCGCGACGCCGCGGCCGCGGCGTACGCCGACGAGGTGACGGCGCTCGGCGAGGCACTGGCCCGGTGGGCCGCCGGCTGTACTGAGCTGCGCTTCGACGACCCGGCCGCGCTGCTCGCCGCGGTGGAGAGCGAACCCGACGTGCTGCGGCTCGTCGAAGCGACCGCCGGCCCGCTGCTGGAGGCGATCGCGGCCCGGACCGCCGAGCTGACCCGGGACCAGGCCGAGCGGGCCACCGAACACGCCGGGCACACCGCCGAACGGGACGATCTCGCGACTGCCACCGAGCTGCCGCCGGCCGCCCCGCCGACCCGCACCGCCGACCGCACCGGACGTCCCGGCGCCCCGTTGTGGCGGCTGGTGTCCTTCCGGGACGGCGTCGACCCTGCCACGCAGGCAGGCGTCGAGGCGGCGCTGGAGGCTTCCGGCCTGCTCGACTCCTGGGTGTTCCCGACGGGCCGGCTGGTCGTCGCCGGGCATGACACCGATCTCGATGTCGATCTTCTCCCGTCGGCCCCGGGAGGTGGCCTGAGTACGGTACTCGAACCCGAGCCGGACGCCGCCGTGCCCGCCGACCGGGTACGGCGCCTGATCGCCACAATCGCCTTCGCCGCCGGAACGCCCGAGGCGGCTGCGGCCATGGGAAGTGCGTCCGAGGGAACTGTGCCCGAGGTGGCCGCGCCCGGCCCCGCCGGTGTGTCCGACCTCCCCGGTGCGTCCGGCGCGTCCGGCCTCTCCGGTGTCGCCGGTGTCGCCGGTGGGCATCCGATCGCGGTCGGTGCCGACGGCACCTGGCGGCTGGCCGCGCTGCGCGGCAGCTGGTCGAAAACCGAACCCGCCCACATCGGCGCGCTCGCCCGCGACCGGGCCCGGCGCCGCCGCCTCGCCGAGCTGACCGCACTGATCAGCACGCTGGACGACATCCTCGCCGGCCTGGACCGGGAGCGCGGCGAGCTGCGCGCACGGCGGGAACGGATCGCGGCCGACCGTCGGGCCCAGCCCGCGCATCAGGCCGTCCACGACGCCCGTGCCGCCCTCGACACCGCGGAGGCGAACCTCGGCGCGCGTGCCGACCTGGTCAGCCGGTCCGTCGAAGGGCTGCGGGAGGCGGCTGCGGCCGTCAGCGTCGCGACCCGGGCCCTGACCGCCGTGGGCGCCGAGCACGGGCTGCCGACCGAACGGGCCGCCCTCGACACCGTCGAGGAGGCCGTCGACATCTTCCGCCGGCTCGCCGACGACTGGTTCGACCGTCACCAGCATGCCGTCGCGACCGGCGCGGCCGCGGTCGCCGCCGCCGAGGTGGCGGCCACCTCCCGGGAGGCCGCGCAGACGCTCGCGGAGTCGTCCGCGGAACGGGACGGTGAGGCCGAGCGGGTCGCCGCCAAGCTCGCCGGCGTCGAGGCGGCGATCGGTCCCGGGTACCGCCAGGTCCTCGACGAGATCACCGGCCTGCGCAACCGGATGGGGGAGCTGGCGACGGCACGGATGACGATGCGTGGGTCGCTGCGCACACTCGACGCCCGCGTCGGCGAGCTCAACACCCAGCGCGTCGTCGACCAGGAGCGGCGGCGCGAAGCCGTCGAAAGCCGAGACGCCCAGGCCGGCGGATTCCGGCGGCTCGGCATCAGCACCCTGGCCGCCGACGCGCGGCTGGACCTGCGGCTGTCCCCGGCCGACGGGGTGCGCGCGACCCTCGACCAGGCGCGTTCCGTCGCGGCCACGCTCGGGTCCGTCCCGCACACCGTGCGCAACATCAAGGATGCCGAGACCCGGCTGACCGACGCCTTGCACCAGTGCCGGCAGATCCTCGCCGATCGGGCCGAGCTCGTCGTCGATCCCGACGAGGACATCCAGATCCTCACCGCGGCGGTCGACGGCATCCGGGTCGGCGTCGCCCATCTGCACGACGGCATCCGCGACGAACGCGACCGTGCCCGCACCGAGATCACCGAGGGTGAGCGCGACCTGTTCGACCGCACCCTGACCGGCAACACCCGCCGGCACCTCGCTGACCGGATCCGCCAGGCGAACGCGCTCGTCGCCGACATGAACAGCCGCCTGGAGAAGGTGCGCACCGCGTCGAAGATCGCCGTTCAGATCCTGTGGCGGGTCGACCCGGCGCTGCCCGCCGCGACCCGCCAGGCCCGTGACCTGCTCCTGCGTGACCCGACCCAGCTCGGTGCCGCCGACCGCGACGCCCTGCACACCTTCCTGCGCGGGCGCCTCGACGATGCCCGCGACAAGGACGACACCACGGGATGGGAGGAGCTGCTGCTGCAGGTCTTCGACTACACGGCGTGGCACCAGTTCATCGTCCGCATCGACCGGGGGACCGAGCAGGGCTGGCAGCCGCTGACCAAGAAGCTGCACGGCGCGCTGTCCGGCGGGGAGAAGGCCATCGCGCTGCATCTGCCGCTGTTCGCGGCCCTCGCCGCGCACTACCAGTCCGCACCGACCGCACCCCGCCTGATCCTTCTCGACGAGGTCTTCGTCGGTGTCGACAGCACGAACCGCGGCCAGGTCTTCGAGCTGCTCGCCTCCCTCGACCTCGACTTGATGATCACTTCGGATCACGAGTGGTGCACGTACCGCGAGCTCGACGGGATCGCGATCCACACGCTCATCACCGGGGACGGCACTGACGACGCGGTCACCACCGCCCGCTTCACCTGGAATGGTCAGCGGCTCACCGATGCCGACGGCCGGGCCCTGTGACGTCGGCACAGCCGCCGGGACGTGCCGCGATCATCGACGCCCTCGGTGGCCCGGCGCTCGCACCGCTGTGGGGTGCAGTGCACGACCGCCTTTCGACCGGACGTCCGGTCACCTCGGTGCGGGTCGGGCCCCTCGACGAGGACCAGCAGTCCGCGCTCGCCGACCTGTTCGGCCTGGACCGGCTGCCCGGCCCGCACACCACCATCCGTCTGGACCGCCTCGACGCCCTGCTGGCCGCCACCTTCGGCGTCGACACCCGCGCCGTCGCCGAGGCACTGCTGGGCCCGATCGGTGACCGGGCCGGCTCCCGCGCCGCCGCCGCGCACGCCCGGAGCGAGCTGTGGGACTGGCTGACCGCGCACCCCGTCGTCGTCGCCGAGCCGGCGCTGCGCCCCTGGGCCGCCGACGCGCGGCGGGCCGGGCTCGTCGGCGGTTCGGTGGACGACACCCGCGCCCTGCTCGACGCCGCGCTCCGCGTCCTCGCCGCCTGCCCGGCGGACGGACGTCCGCTGCCTGCCCTCGCCGACGCGCTGCTCGGCCGCACCCACGCGCTCGACGACGGGACACGGCTGTCGACCCTGGTCCTGCGCGGTCTCGCCGCCCGGTACGGTGTGCCCGCGCCGACCGGCGCGGGGGAACGCCGCATGCTGTGGGAACGCGCCGGGGTCGCCCGCGACGCACTTTCCGCCCAGGCGCTCGTCGCGGGTCTGCGCCCCACCGGCGACGACGCGCTGAGCCGCGCGCTGCGGCTGTGGGCTGACGTGGGCCAGGCCAGCATCGTCACCCTGGCCCAGCTCCGGGCCTGCCCCGGCCTGCGGATGGCGGGAGCGGGAACGGCCCGAGCGGGCGGGGAGGCCGGGGCCGGCCGGGGCCGCGGGGCCAACGGTGACGCCGGCACCGGCACCGGCGAGGAGCGTGGGGGTGCGGTGACGGTGGGGGTCGTGGAGAACCCGTCGGTCATCGCGATGGCGATCGGGCGCTTCGGCGCGCGCTGCCCACCGCTGGTGTGTACCTCGGGCTGGCCGTCCAGCGCCGCCGTTCTGCTCCTGCACCAGCTCACGCAGGCAGGTCTGCGCCTGCGCTACCACGGCGACTTCGATGGCGACGGGCTGCGCATCGCCGCCCACGTCATGGCCCGCTCCGGCGCCGTGCCGTGGCGCATGAGCACCGCCGACTACGTCGCCGCGCTCCCGGGCGCGGCTACGTCCGGGCCCGGCATCGAGGACGGACGGACAGCGCGGCCCGGGCAGGTCAGTGAAGCGCCCTGGGACGCCGGTCTGGCCCAGGCCGTCCGCGCGCACAACATCGCGATCTACGAGGAGCGCCTCGTGCCGATCCTGCTGGCGGATCTGGCGGGACTGGCGGATCTGGCGGGACTGGCTGAACTGGCGGAAAAGGCGGGCTTGGCCGGATGGCCCGGCTGACTCGGCGGCGTCTACGGCCGCAGGCCGATCAGCCGCCGGGTCAGCCGCTCGTAGGCCGGCCAGGGGAGCAGGGCGTGCAGTGCGAGCTTGATCCAGGCGTCGGTGCCGACCGGATGGCGCAGGCGCCGGCGCGGCCGGGCGGCCAGGGTCGCGACCAGTTCCGCGACCTCGTCGGGGTCGCGCAGGTGGTGGGCGATGTACTCGCCGTAGAAGGCGCGCAGCCGGACGAAGTCGTCCGCGTAGGGCGACTCGACCGGGACGGGGGCGTCCAGCAGCGGCGTGTCGTAGATCGCCGTCCGGTAGGAGCCCGGTTCGACCAGCACCACGTCGATGCCCGAGTGCCGCAGTTCCAGCCGCAGGGTCTCGGCGTACCCCTCGAGGGCGAACTTCGAGGCGCAGTAGACGCCGAGCATGGGAGTCGGAGCCCGCCCGCCCACGCTGGAGACCATCACCACCCGGCCCCGGCCCCGTGCCCGCATCGCGGGCAGGACGGCGTTGGTCATCGCGACCTGGCCGAACAGGTTGGTCTCGAACACCGATCGCCACTGCGCCAGCGGTGCCTCCTCGACGAAGTTCGGCGGCGCCGTCCCCGCGTTGTTGACCAGTACGTCGATACGGCCGGTCGCGGCCAGGACGGCGGCGACGGTCTCGTCGATCGTCCGCTGGTCGGTGACGTCCACCCGGAGCACCGTGACGTGCTCGTCGGCGACCTTGTCGAGTGCCCCGCGGCGGTCCAGGTCGCGCAGGGTGGCGACGACGTGGAACCCCCGCCGGACCAGCGCCGGGACGCTGCGCAGGCCGATGCCGCTCGAACACCCGGTGACCAGGGCGACTGGCCGAGGTGCTGGCCGGGCGAGCGGCCGGGCGACCGACGGGGCGAGCGGCCGGGCGACCGCCGCGGACGGTGACGCGGGATCTGGTGACTGGGAATTCATGGTGCCCCTCGCTCGACCCGGCCCGGCCCGCGGCGGGCTGGGCGGTGTCAGAAGCCGTGGATCGTCCGGAGCTCGGCCAGCGTGTCGACGAAACCGTCGAGCTGCTCGTCGGACAGCCGGTCGTTCACGAGCAGGCGGATCACCGCCTCGTTTTTCCGGACCGCCGGATAGACGAAAATCGGCACCAGGTAGCCGCGCTCGAAAAAGTCCCGCCGCACCCGCACGGCGGTCTCGTTGGAACCGACGGCGATCGAGGTGACGAAGGTTGGCGTGGAATTAATGGAGCAACCGATCGCGATCAGACGTTCCCGCAGCCGGTCAATCCGGTCGAGATAGCGCTCCATCACCGACGGGTCGCGCCGCATCCGCTCGAGCACGTGCCTGATGGCCTGCGCGGTTGGTGGCTGGATGTTCGTCGTGAAAATCGACGTGCCTGACAGGAAACGGAACGCGTCGATGGCGTCCGCCGGCCCGACGATGGCGCCGCCGGACAGACCGACGGCCTTTCCGAACGACACCATCCGGAAGGTGGCGCGGCGCAGCGCCTCGTATTCCGCCGCGAACCGGTGGCCACCGTTGCCGTACGCCATGAACCCGTTGGCGTCGTCGACGAAACTGACCGCCCCGAACTCCTCGCAGGCATCAAGGATCTCACCCACCGGGGCGATCGAGCCGTCGGACGAGTAGACCGTCTCGAAACCGACCACGACCCGCCGGTCGCCCAGCTCGGCCAGCAGCGTCCGCAGCTCCGCGACGTCGTTGTGCTGGAAGGCGAACAGGTTGCGCCCGTACTTGAACCCGTCGGCGGCCTTCCACATGCTCCAGTGGCTGTCCCAGTCGAGCACCAGGACCATGTCGGCGTTGTTCACCCCGGGTTCGCCGGCGAACGAGAACCGGGCCTTCATCGCGTGGACGAAACCGAGGTTCGCCAGCAGGCCGGTGGCGAAGGTGAGCGCCTTCTCCTGGCCGGTGATCTCGGCCACGAGCTTCTCGAGTTCCAGGTGCGGCCGGGAGAGGCCCTGGACCAGCCGCGAACCGCCGACGACCAGGCCGTACTCGGCCGCCGCGGCGGCAAAGACCTCGCGGACCTCCGGGTCGTGCTGCCAGCCCAGGATGCCGATGCCGGAGAAGTTGACCATAGGGCGGCCGTCGACGCTGATGACCGCGTCGTTGACCCCGTCCAGCTCAGGGGTGTCGATGAACTCGCCGGTCCGTCGGGTCCGCGCGGTCCATTCGGAGAACCCCCACCGGGCCAGGGCCGCGTTCGCCGTCCGGGTGGGCGCCGTCGTGGTCATCATGTCCTCCGTTCGGTGCGGTGGGCGGTCAGACCACACCGGCGAGGCGGGCGTTGGCCTGCTCGGCGGTGACGCCGAACTCGGCCAGGTCATAACGGTGGGACCGCAGCCGGTCGTCCTCGGCGAGGACCTCGGCCATGGCGGCGCGGGCGTGCTCGGGCACCGGGCGGCCGAGCCGGTCGTAGATCCCGGCGATGACCCCGTGGGGGTCGGCGGTGAACTCGTCGAACTCCACGTCGTGGAAATGGGCCTGGTCGTGGCGGGCCCGGTCCGCCGCGAAGCGGGTCAGGGCGCGGTCGGCCAGCTCCAGCAGGGCCGGGCCGATCGCGTCGCCGTGGAAGCTGGTGGACTTGCCCGCCGCGAGCCGGCTCACCATGCTGCAGGCCGAGCCGAGCACGGTGCTGGCCGGCCGGCGGTGGGTGTGCACGATCAACGCGTCCGGATAGGTGGCCAGCAGAGCGTCCAGGCACAGCATGTGGCCGGAGTACTTGAGCACCCAGGTCCGGTCGGGTGTGGGCAGTCCGATCAGCTGCAGGTTGCGGCGGTGGCGCTCGTAGGCGGCGGTCCAGTCCTGCCCGGCCAGCCAGCTCGAGTAGGTCGGCACGTGCCCGGTGAACTCGAAGAAGGCCGACAGCATCGACTGACGGGTGAGCAGCCAGCATTCCTCGACCTTCGCCGCGTCCCGGTTGTGGATACCGAGATAGCCCGGGTTCCGATCCAGAAATGCCTGGATCGCCCCCTGGACGAGCTGGAAGATCGGATCGTCGGCCCAGCTCGGGCGTGGCGGACGGGGACGCGGAGCCGCGCCCAGCCACAGTTCCAGGCCCTGGTGGGCCGGATCGGCGGTCAGCAGCCGGTGCAGCGTGGTCGTGCCGGTGCGGGGCATTCCGACGATGAACAGTGGCCGTTCGATCGGAACCTCGGCGTACTCGGGATAGCGCCGCCAGCCGGCCTCGCTGAACAGACGGGCCACCAGAATGTCGCGCAACTCGTCGCGGGCCATCGCGACGCCGAGCGGCGTAAGGTCGGCCTCGTCCTGGTAGGCGGCCAGGATGATCTCAAGCCCCTCATGATAGTCGGGTGGGCCGAAATCGGTGAGGCCGGTCAGGGCCGTGGCGGCGGCGTGAATGTCGTCAACTTTTCCGACCTTGTTCACTGCGGACGCTCCCGTGATTCGCCGGTCACCGTTTCTCGAGAAGCGGGATCCCTTCCAGCGCATGTTCGCAGGCGCCGAAAACCTCTGGCAAGCAATGCGTCGAACCGATTCGTATCCGCAATCGACCCATCGTCTCGTGCTCCAGCGCGGCCGGACGGCTCGCGCATCATCGCCACCAGGGGGAGGCTCCGGGTTCCGGCTCCGGCTCATTTCAGGGGTGACCGGTCTTTGGTCGATCAGGATATGGATCGCCTACAGGCACCGATGGTTGTCGGCTGCTGAGCGATAGGCCGGCGACCGCCAGGTGTACGGAACGTCCGTTCGATTCGGTAGATGATGTTACGGTCGGCGTGGTAACTGGGCATCGTCCCTGGTCGGGGCCCGGTAGTGACCGGCCGGACAGCTATAGCGTCTCGGTGGCGCCGTGCTGCCGATCGAGACCGGGATCAGCGCGTCGGGCGACCAAGGATAGCTGAACTGAGCGGTGGAGACAGGGCTGACCGCGGAACTCGGGCCGAAGTACCGTCGCGAAACCGAGGATCGGACGGTGTCAGCCGTCGGCTTCCTCGCCTCGCTCTGGATGTGTAGGCGGTCCCCGTTGGCGGGGGAGACGGACAAGCGCTGTTTCGGGCCGTGGTTGAGTGCCCCCGCCTCCCCGGAATCTTCACCGGCCCGCTCTGTCTGCTTCTACGACGGCCAGCCGTCCGCTGAGCAGCAGTACGGACACGACGGCGGTCCAGAGCCAGTAGGCGGTGAACGGAATGAAGGCGAGGTCGTTGGTCCAGATCGCGCGGGCGAGCACCTGACCCACGCCGGCGACGGCCTGCGCCGGACGGAGCCCGAGGCGGCGTAGTCCCACGTCGGGCGAACTGATCGCCCACGGCGTGACGGCGGTTCGTCCGTCCGAACAGACCGGGCTGTTACGTGTTTCGCCTCACCTGCACACTGGCCGTATGGACGAGGTGTTGCGGGCGGAGTTGGCGCGGCGGGTCGAAGCTGACCAGGCGATGCGTCGGGCCTGGCCAGCCCGTCCCGGCGACGACGCTGACGAGGACGAGCTCGCGAGGCTCGGCGCGGTCGACGAGGACAACACAGCCTGGCTGAGGAACGTTGTCGCCGAGCACGGCTGGCCGGACAGTTCGCTGGTGGGTGAGGCGGGCGCGCATGATGCCTGGCTGCTGGCGCAACACGCCGATCACGATCCCGTCTTCCAGGCCGAATGCCTGGAGCTGCTGGCCGCGGCGGTCGACTCCGGTGCGGCGTCCCCAGCTGACCTGGCGTATCTGACGGATCGGGTCCGGCGTGCCCGCGGTGATCTACAGCTCTACGGCACTCAGTTCTGGCGTGGAGCCGACGGCTTGGGTGAGCTGCGGCCCCAACCGATCGCCGAACCAGACCGTCTCGACGAACGGCGAGCCGCCGCCGGGCTCGGACCGTTCGACGAGTATCGGGCCCTGATGACGAACCCGCGCGACTGATCCGAGATCCCCGCGAGCGCCGCTCGCAAGCCGCCAAGCCCGCAAGCCCGCAAACCCGCAAACCCGCAAAAGCGAAGTCGACGCCGGCCTGTTCGAACAGAGACGGCGCGGGTTGTGCGTCACGAGGCGGGCGACCCACGCCTCCTGCCGGTGCTCGCCTCCCGGAGGCGTCCGTCCGTGCGGCGGTCGCGGTGATGTTCCCGGAGGGGGACTGACGGCGGCGCCGGTCACGAGGGCAGCCCGAACTGCTGGCGCAGCAGGTCCACGTTGAGCCGCGACGTGTGCCCGTCGTCGACCGGATCCAGCACCGGGTAGTTGTCGACGTTGAAGACGCGTTGCAGGTTGACGGCGAAGCCGGCGGCGCGATGGGCCAACTCCCCGGCCCGCTCGGCGACGACGGTGGTCGCCAGCGTGCCACCCGCGTCGAACAGCACTCGCACCGCCGTCTCGACCTTCTTGACCGGCACCCGCCGCGCCAGGCCGGCTGCTGATGGTCGCTCGGGCCGTCCGGGGCGCGTCGGTCAGCCGTTGCTCGCCGCGGCGCGGGTGCTGGGAAGGCGGACGTGGAGTGTGGTGCGGCCGGGGCGGGAGGTGATGCCGATGGTGCCGGCGTGGCGTTCGGTGACGATGCGACGTGCGATGTCGAGGCCGGCGCCCTGGCCGACGTTCCTGGTGGTGAAGAACGCGTCGAACGCGCGGGCCGCGACCTCGGGGGGCATGCCGTGGCCGGTGTCGGTGATGTCGACGAGGACCGTGCCTGGTTCGGTACGGGTGGTCAGGGTGAGGGTCCCGGTGCCGTTCATCGCGTCGACGGCGTTGTCGATGAGATTCGTCCAGACCTGGTTCAGTTCGCCGGCATGTACCTGGAGGCGGGGCACGTCGGTCGCATAGTCACGGACGACCGCGATGCCGGCGCCGAGCCGATGGCCGAGGACCGCCACGGTGCTCTCGAGGCCCTCGGTGATGTCGACGAGTTGCAGCGAGCCCCGGTCCATCTGCGAGTAGGACGTGATCGCGGTGACCAGCCCGGAGATCCGCCGGGTCGCTTCGCCGAGTTCCTCGAGCATGCCGGTGGCGGCCAGGGCGCCGGCGACCCATTGCAGACCCGCGTGGAGCGACGGTCCGTCGCCGAGGATGCCCCCCGCCCGGTCGCACCAGGCGACGTCCGCTCCGGCCGCGGCGAGCGGCGCCGCGATCGCCCACTCGTCCTCGACGCCGTGGTCGGCGAGCCATGCCGAAAGGTCGTCCTCCAGGTCGGCCATGGCCAGCGGGGACGGGGGCTCCGTGAATGGTCTGATCGCGGCGCGCAGGGCGTCGAGTTCGGCGAACTGGCCGGCGGTGAGCCCACCGGACGCGAGCCGGGGTAGGGCGGCCAGCATTGTCTGGAAGATGTCCGTGACGTCGGCGGCGGCGCGGGTGGCGGCCGCCGCCGGATTGTTGATCTCGTGTGCCAGGCCGGCGGCGAGCGTGCCAAGGGCGGCGAGTGACTCACGGTGGCGGGCCGTCGCCTCGATGGACCGTGCCGTGCCGTACACACCCCGGATGAGGTGGCCGCCGAGCGGAAACCAGGAGTCGACCCTGGCCCGCAGCACGTCGGTGGGCATCCGCAGTATCCGACCGGCCGCCGCGCCACGCCCGGTGGCGAGGTACACGCCCTGCTCGTCCCACGCCCGGAAACCACCGGCCCACCGTCCCGGGACGGTGAGCTGGCCAACCACGGACGGTTCACCACCGAGCTGACGCACCAGGTCGATGGCACCGTCGATCAGCACCCACCAGAAATCGGCGGGTTCGCCTTCGCGGAACAGCACCACACCCGGCTCGATCCGGAGTTCAGCGCCTCCCCCGGCGAGCTCCGCGAGCTGCTCGTCGCTCAACCCGGCGAACAGGTCCAGGCCGCGCAGGTCCTCGAGCCGCATCACATCGTCCCCCGGCCGTGGCGACGCGCACCGACACGTCCACGCTCGGCCGCCGAGTTCGGTGAATCGCCCATGAGTCGAACCTATCGGGCCTCCGCCCGGCGCCGGCCGCCATACCCCACCGGGCGAGGAGCACTGGCACGGCGCGACACCCACCGCCTTCATGGTCCACCTGGCGCTCTACGAAGGAACCTCCGACGGCGACGGCGCCACCTGGCTCGAACACGTCACCGACAACCAGTACACCGCCGCCGCGGCGGACCTCTGAGCCGACGCTCCGGCTGGCGGTGCCCGAGAGCCCGCAGCCGGGCACCGTCAGGACTCCAGGATGCTCCGTAGGCGTCCGAGGTCCGCGCGGATGAGCGCCGTGTCCCGGTCGAAGTCGTCGTCCGTCACGCCGGGCAGCCGGTAGAGCGTGAACACGACTTCGCTGCCCTCGTTGTTGCGCAGTACCCGGAGCGGATTGTGCACCACCGTTCCGTCCGGGAGCGTTACATCATGGTCGAGCACACCGTGCCGCACCGGGCCCGTGAAGGCGACCTCGACCGTTCCCATCGGTGAGTCCGTCACCCAGCGCCCTTCCTCGAACCGGATGCCGTTGCTCAGGCCCGCCGCCCACCGGGGAAGGTTCTCCGGGTTCCCGGCGAAGGCCGTGACGGCCTCGGGGGCGCGCTCGATGGGCTGTGAGAGGTGCAGCGCTCGCCATGTCATCCGACCAGGCTACGCGGCCCGCTCGGCCCTGGCGGGCCGGGCGATCGGCGCGAGCGAACTGATCGACCTGATCTGGGATGGCGCATCTCGGCGGGGCTGGCCCGGCGCGGCCGTCTTCGTCACCGAGGCGACTCATGTGAGCTGATAAAAATCCGATCGCGTCTTCGGTGATGAACCTCCATCTCCCGATGTGAAGCCCGTGTCCGGATGGGGTGCCCGTTACTTTCTGCCCGGGAACTAGTCCGCGACAACCCCGGGCCGAAGGTCCGAAAAAGAGTTTCCGTCGGCCCGGTGCTGTCGTGGAAATTGTTCCCCGAACCCGCAGAAGGGAACATTCATGAAAATGTGGACACGGCGCGTGCAGCTGCGCCGGCGTTCTCGCCGTCGCCGGCGGCACGGCGATCGCGACGAGCGCGCCCGCCTCCGCGGCGGCGCCGAACACGGCGGTCGGCATCCAGGCGACGGGGGTCCTCCCCATCGGCCCGCTCGTCGTCAGCAACTTCCCGGGCACCTCACCGAGCTATCTGGCCGGCCTCAACCTGCCGCCGTTGCTCAGCACTGGGGCCATCGGTGCCGAGGCGGGTCCGACGACCGCCCACGCCGCGGTCGCCGGGCTGTCCGTCTCCCTGTCGACCCTCGCCGGTGTGACGGTCGGCGCGGTCGATTCGTCCTGCGCCTACGACCCCGCCACCGGAAACGTCACCGGAAAGACGGTGATCGCGGACGGGGAGCTCCATCTGCTCGGCATCCCGATCCCGCTCCAGGTCGGCCCGGTCCCGAACACCACGGTGGCCCTGCCCGCCGGCCTGGGCACGATAACCCTCAATCAGCAGTCCACCGCGCCTGACGGCACCCTCACGGTCGACGCGGTCGCGATCAACCTGCTCGGAGGGCTCGAGAACGTGGTGATCGCGAGGTCGGTCTGCATCGACGCGCCCTGACCTGACGACAGCCCGATCCGAGGCCGTGTGCGCTGCCTACTCCCGGCTCGGGAGAGCACACGGCCCGGAACGGCGCCCGTTCCACCGGTCGACGGACCCCTGGACGATGATGCCCTGGCGGCCCCGCCTGGCCTGGCCATCGCCCACGCGCGTGCCGTGTCGCCGCGCACTCTAACTTCGCCGGTCATCACCTGAGCGACCCTGAAACGAGGTGTGCGGACCGGCCCCGTGATGTCGCGTCGGCCATAGACGTACCGTGCCGTCCTCGCCCGCGCTGGCGAGGACGTCGCCGTACTGGGAGAAGGCCACCGAGTTCACCCAGCCGGCGTGGCCGCGCAGCGGCTCGCCGAGGGGGCGGGGGTCAGCCGGTGCGGTCGTGTCCCACAGCCGCACCACCTGGTCGCACCCGGCGCTGGCGAGAATGTTCCCGGCCGGCGAGAAGGCCACCGCGTTGACCGCCGCACGTCTGGCCCGCAACGGCTCGCTGAGAAAGCGGGGGGCCGCCGGGCTGGCCACATCCCACAACGACACCGTGGACGTCGCCCGCAGGGAGACGTTGATGCTGGAGCTGGCGAGGATGCTCTGATGCGGGGAGAACGCCACCGAATAAACCCAGCCGACGTGGCCGTCGAGCCGTTCGCCGAGGAGCTGGGGGGCGGCGCGGTCGGTCAGATCCCACAGCCGGACCGTCCGGTCGGCGCTGGCGCTGGCGAGGGTCTGCCCGTCCCGGGAGAAGGCCACTGAAAGCACCCGGCCGGTGTGGCCGCGAAGTGGCGCGCGGATCGGGCGCGTGGTGGCCGGGTTGGTCACGTCCCACAGCCGGACGGTCTCGTCCTTGCCGCCGCTGGCGAGCGTGCGTCCATCGGGTGAGAAGGCCACCGAGTTCACCTGGCCGGTGTGTCCTCGCAGTGCCTTGCCGACGTGGACGGGGGCGGTCGGGTCGGTCAGATCCCACAGTCGGATCACGCTGTCAGCGCCCGCGCTGGCGAGGATCTCCGCTTCCGGGGAGAACGCCAACGAGAGGACAGCGCCGGTGTGGCCGGGTAGTGGTCTGCCGAAGATCCGCGGATCGGCTGGGCTGGTCAGATTCCACAGCCGAATGGTCTGGTCGGCGCCGGCGCTGGCGAGGATGGGCCTCGCCGAGGAGAACGCCACCGCGTGGACGGACTCCTCGTGACCGCGCAGAGGGCCGCCGAAGGCGCGCGAGGCGGGCACGCCGGGATCCGGTCGTCTGGTCTCACCTGTGGGCCAGACCGGCGACCGGTTTTCCGTGAGTGAACGGGTGCGTTGCGTGACCCGGCTGATCTGGTCGACCTGACTGACGTGGGGGACAGCCGCCTTGTGCGGCCCGGTCGGGCCGCGGATGATGTCGATCAGCTCTTCCGGCAGGCCTGTCAGGTTCAGGGGCAGCCCGGTGCGGGACTTGCCGGCCCAGCCCGGCTGATAGATGTCGGTGGCGGCCTGGGCGAGGTCCATGGCGAACTCGGCGGCGTGGGCGTGGCGGTCGGCCGGGTTTTTCTCCAGGGCGCGCAGGATGACCTGGGCCAGTCGGTCGTGCACACCGGTCATGTGCGGGGGCTCGTCCTCGATGTGCGCACGCCACATCGGCTTGGGCCCCCTGGGGTCGAAGGGGAGGCGGCGCGTCAGGAGCTGATAGAGCACAACGCCGAGGGCGTAGACGTCGGTGGCCCGGGTGAGGCCGTCCCTGGTGAACTGCTCGGGTGCCATGTACGGTTCGGTGCCGACCACATTGCTGGTGCGGACGGGCGACCCCTCGAACAGCTTCGCGAGTCCGAAGTCGCAGACCTTCAACGTGCCATCCTCCGCGAAGAGGATATTGGCGGGTTTGACGTCGCGGTGCAGCAGGCCGCGTTCGTGGGCGTGTTCCAGTCCGGCGGCGGCCGCGAGCCCGACCGCGCAGGACTGCTCGGGGGAGAGGCTGTTCCGCCGCGTCTGCAGGGTGCCGCCGGGCAGGTATTCCATCACGATCAGATAAAGATCGCCGGGACCGCCGGAATGTTGGACGGAATACTTGAAGGAGTCGTACACTCGCACCACGTGCGGGTGATCAAGTCCGGCCAGGAGTCGCGCCTCGGCGGTTGTGCCGGGCATTCCCTTGATCGCACTCGGGCTTCCCATTTCCCGATGGGTGGCCATGAGGACAAGCCCGTAGCCGCCCGAGCCCAGCTCCTCGCCCAGGCTGTACTCGGGCCGCCTAGCCGCCACCGCCTCTGGTATGTGCGTGCTGAGCCATCTACGAAGCAACTCCGAATCAGACATCATGTCGTGGTGAGGCCCGTTCGCCTCGTTCTCCCCCCGGCCGCGTCATGGTGACGGCATCATAGTGGCCACTCGGCGCAACCGACGGGGCGAACCGTCCGGTCGGTCGTGCCCGTACCGGCCGGACATTCATCCAGCCAGCGAACCCTGCCAGGTGTCGTTGAGTTCGCCGTCATCCCGTCCGCCGTCACTCTGTGTCGTGTCACCGGCGTTGGTCGGGTTCGGGTCAACCACGGACCACCGCGAGCGGCCGGCGGGCCTGGTCAGCTGCCGAACGCACAACTGACCCTGAATACGCCTGTGGTTCGCCGTCAGTATGCGGTACGTTCAATCGGCGGAGCCGCCGCGCGGGCATCTGGGGACGGGCGTCGAGGGCACGGGCATCGAGCCTGACACCGGGGCGGTTGCCGGCTGCCCGGTGGCGGCGCTGTGGGCGGGGGAACAGCATGGGGGGCACAGCACGGATTTTCCGCCGGCGGGCGCTGCCACACCTGTCGTTTCGCCTGGCCCTGCGGCCATCGCGGCGCCGGCCGTGACGATGCCGGTTGTGACGATGCCGGCCGGAACGAGCCGGCCGTGACGAGCCGGCCGGAAACGAGCCGCGGCCGGCCGCGGGATCCGGTCTACGGGTAGTGTTCTGATGGGCCACTTCATCCGGCTGGGCGGGCTGTCAAGCCGCCGCGGTGCCGGGTAATGACGTTAACGGGGAGCGTCATGTCAAACAATTTTTTTCTGGGCAGCCCGGGGCCGGGCGGTCCGCCGGGCACCGCCACGCCGGACGTCACCCGCCGCCAGTCGCGGGTCACGCGCATCCTGCTGTGGCTGTCCGGTGCCAACACGGAGATACTGAACCGGTTTCCGTCCGACGTGGCGAAGTACGTGGGTATCGGCGGCGCCGTGCTCACGACGTCGACCATGGCTGCCATCTCCTGCGCGTTCGCGCTGCGCATGGCGCTGGGTCTGAACCCGTTCTTCTACCTGATCCTCGGCCTGGCCTGGGGTTTTGCCATCATGAGCCTGGACCGGTGGCTCGTGGTCTCGATGCAGCGTCGGGATCACTGGTACCAGATCCTGCCGGTCGCCCTTCCCCGGCTCGTTCTCGCGCTGCTGATCGGCGTGGTCATCTCCACCCCGCTGGTGCTGCGCATCTTCGAGGCGGAGATCACGACCGAGCTCGCGCAGATGCGCAGCGAGCGGGAGAGCGCGTTCCTGGCGACCTCGCAGACCGACGAACGCGGCCGGCGAATCACGGCGCTGACCGCGGAGCGGGACCAGCTGCAGAACACGATCGACTCCGACGCCTCCGTGGACGTCAGCAAGGATCCCGAGGTCATCCGCGTTCAGGGGCTGGTTGACGCCAAGCAGACCGAGTACAACCAGGCCGAGCAGAACGTCGTCTGCGAGAACGAGGGCACCTGCGGCAGCACCAGGGTCGGCCGGGGTCCCGCCTACGCGGAGAAGGTGGCGATCCGTGATCGCCTCAAAGGTGAGCTGGACGAGCTGAAACGGCAGCTCACCACGGCCCAGCAGAACGCGCGGACGGCGGGCGAGAGCACCCGTGGAGCCGAGGTGACGACCGCGCGCTCCCGGCTGACCGAGGTGTCCGCGGAGCTGGAGACCCTAACCGGGCAGCGCACCGAGTCCGTCAACAGCTTCCGGAAAGAGAACGGCAAGGAAAACGGCCTGCTCATTCGCATGGAGGCGCTGGACAACCTGACCGCGCACCGGCCGGCGCTGGGGCTCGCCCACCGCTTCCTGCTGGTGTTCATCACGGCGATCGAGTGCCTGCCCATCATCGTCAAGTTCTTCATCTCGATCGGCCCACCGACCGACTACGAGCAGGCGGTCGCCCTCGACGGGAGGAGCCGGCTGCGGGCCGAGGAGGATCGCATCCGGCAGCGGCGGGCGGACACCATCCTGGAGAACACCGGCCTGCACCGCCGCCGACAACTGGGCTGGGAGATGGGGGCCGAGGCGGTCGAGCAGGCCAGCGAGGCCGCCCTCGAACAGTACAAACGCCGGGCGCTCCGGCAGGCCAGGCGCAACCCGGAGCAGTTCCTGTTCCCCCAGTCGTTCTCGACCGGGCCCGCTGTCCCGGCGCAGCAGACCGTGTCTCGGCGGTCCTGGCTCGACAGTCTGCTGGGACGTCCCCGGTCACAACCGGTCACCGCCGTGCGGCAGGACGATGGCCGGCAGCCCTACCCGAGCGGCGATCCGGTCCAGCCCCCGGGTCCGTTCTTCGACGGCGACTCCGGCGACACCTATGGTCGATGGGGGCACTGAGCGGTCCGCCGGCGCCGGCCGGCGCCCAACCGGAACGACCACGGACACGGCTGCTGTCGCCGTCATCCGGCAGTCCGCCCGCTCCGCCTTCCGTGGGGTAGGCGTGTCGGTGCCCGAGCCCGCCGGCCCGTCTCCGTGGCTGCGCGAGGATCCCCGCTTCGGGACGCCTGCCGGGTGGTCGGGGACGTCCACCGCGGCCGGAGGCCCGTCGCGGCCCGGCTCGCGGCGGCCGTCCGGCCGAACGGCCGAACGGCGACGTGCTGAGCGTCGCCCCCGGCCCCGGCGCGGGCGATGTCCGCGATCACCAGATGATGGGGGAGACGACTCCGGTGGCCTGGAACCCCGCCCCGGCGACAACGGCAGCAGCGGCGGCCGGCTGTCCGGTCTGCCACCGGCGGGTCGAGCGGCAGGACGTCACCTGCCCGCGCTGCGGCTGGCAGTTGCGTGGCGACTACGTCCTCGGCGAGGTGACGGCGGAGCTGCGGCGGGCGTTCGACGAGCGGTTGACGCGGGCCCGGCGCCGCCGCGATCTGCGGGCGGTCGCCCGGGTGCTCGCGGCCCTGGAGCACACCGCCCTGGAACATGCCGACCCGGATCTGCCGGCCCGCCTCGCTGCGCTCGTCCACGGCGGGCCACCGAGCGCGGCCGCCCTCGCCGCCGAGCGGGCGGCGCTTGCGGCTGAGCGGGCGGCGCGCGGCGCTGAGCGGGCGGCGATCGCGACCTCCACCGGCCCGGTGGGCGCGTCCGGCCGGCCGTCGGCGCCGGAGCTGGCGGTCGTGCTCAGCTCGCTGCTTCGCCGGATGGGGCCGGGCGAGGCCGGACGGATCACGGTCGTGGAGCTCCAGCCCGACGCCGTGGTCGTCAGCTCGCTGGCGCCCGGCCCAGGCGGGGTGCCCGGCCGACCGGTGGCGACCCGGGCCTGGGACTGGTCGGAGCTGCTCCCCGCCCTGCCCGCGGACCGGGACGCCCGCCGCCTGAGCCTCGCCGGCGGCCTGGGGGACGACATCCGACCCGCTTCGCTCGCCCCGGTGCTCGCCGCGGTGGACGGGACGCGGGCCGCCGAGATCCTGCTGGTCCGGCCGGCGGTCGACTGGCCGATGATCAGCCAGGCCGGGAACGCCCTGGCCGACAGCCTGCGCCGGGCCGACAATCCGCGACGGGCTGACGGGCGGCGCGGGGCTGACGGGCACGAGCGGCGCCAGGCTGACAACCAGCGCCGGGCCGGCGGTGGCCCGGGGGTTCATCAGGCCCGCGCCCGCCGCGGGGAGAGCCTCGTCGTCGCCTTCGACACGGCGCTGCGGCGGGTGCCGCTCGCCGTCAGCTACGGGCTGGTCGTGGCGGAGGTCGACCAGGCCACCCGGCAGGTGCGCCTGCGCACCCGGGATCTGTTCCACCCCGGGGCCGTCGCCACCGGTGGGCAGCCGCCGACCGCCGAGGTCACCGTCACGGCGCCCGGCTTCGCTCCGGCCGAGCTGGCGCTGGCGATCGTGGCCGGCGGGCCGGTCAGCGCCCACACCGATTCGGATCCGTACCGCTGGGCGCCGATCGCCCTCGGCTGGGCCGCGGTGGCCCCGGGCACCGAGCTGCGGCTGCGGCTGGCCCTGGACGGGCCGGGCCGGGTTCGCTTCCTCGAACCCGACGGCATCCGGGTCGACAACCCGGGTTCGGGTTGGCCGGAGCTGCTGGCCGGCCTCCCTCGGTACTACGGCGCCAGCCCGGTGGACGTCGTCTGCCTGGTGGAGACGGCCGGGACGGCCCAGGCCGTCGCCCCCCGGCTGCGGCTGGTCGAGGACCTGCTCGCCCTGGTCGAGGCCGAGCACGCCGACCCGGAGTCGCTCCGGTTCACGGTGCTCGGTTTCGACGATCACGATTTTCTGGGCCGGTCGCGGCGCGGGCGGGAGCCGACGGTGCGCGCCGCGGGGCCGGGAACGGTGACGCGGGTCCGCGCGGTGCTGCGGGACTGGCGTCCGAGCGCACCGCAGCATGACTTCGCCGCGGCCCTGGAGGACGCACTGGCCGCCGCGGCCCGGCTGCCCTGGCGCCGCGGGGCCGCCGCCGCGTTGGTGACCATCGGCGCCCGGCCGCCGCATCCGCCGAGGCAGGAGGCGGACGACCTGACGCTGCCCTGCCTGGTCCGTCACGACTGGAGAAGGATCATGGACGACCTGGTCGCCGAACGGGGCCCGCGCCGGGTGGCCGTGCGGGGGGAACTGAGCACCGACCTCGCCCAGGCGGGCGCGGCCGTCCCGGCCCGGGCCGGGACGGCCTGGAACGTACTGGGCGCGGACGCGCTGCTCCGCCTCGGGACGGCGTCGGCAAGGCAGGTCGCCGAAGCGCTGGGGGTGCTCGCCGGGCCGGCCGGCCGGCCGCTGCCGCTGCCGCTGTGCACCGACGCCGCCAGTTCGGCCGCCGGCGCCGCCGGCCCGGCCGCCGGGGCCGCGACGGGCGGTGTGTGGTGACACGTCCGACGTCCGGCCGGTTCTCCGGGTCCAGCGGTCGCTACTCCCGGTCTGGAGGGACTGTGCCGTCTGACCGGCTTTCCCCGGTCCCGCCGGTCCCGCCGGCCCCCCCGCCCCGGCGGGACCGGCGGTCCCCGAAGCAGGTGCGCATCGGGCTGTGGGGAGCGGCGAGCAGCGGGAAGACGACCATGATGGCCGTCATACAGCTCGCGGCCATGCAGCACGCGGCCCGCCAGCCGCGGGGCAGATCCGTCCAGTGGACCGTCTCCAACGGGGACACCACGACAGAGGTCGCCTTCGAGGAGCTGAAGAACACGCTGCTCCAGACGCACACCTTCCCGAAGGCGACCCAGGCCACGACCAAGCTGCGGCTCGACTTCCAGGGCCGGGTGCGGCCGTCCGGGCCGAGCAGCCCGAGACCGATCGATTTCTCGCTCGACTTCCTGGACGTCCCCGGCAGCTTCTTCAGAGACGCCGGGGCCGGGGACACCCGAAACGGCACGCGTGGCGACAGTCGCGGCAACGGCGACAGTCGCGGCAACGGCGTCGGCAACGGCCTCGCTGTCGTCGGTCGCGGCGGCGACGACCTGAGGTTCGACGACGACCCCGGGCCGAGCACCCTGGCCGGCCCCTCGCCGGGGCCGCGGCTCGCGGCGCAGACCGAGCTCATGGACTACCTTGTCCGCTGCGACGGGATCGTCCTGCTCCTGGACCCGATCCGGGAGCGGGAGGACCGCGACAACCTCGCCTACTTCGACGCCATGATCAACCGGGTGTTCCGGCGGGTCCGCGCCGCGGGGGACACCCAGGGCGGGGCGCTGCCGCACCATCTCTCCGTCTGCATCACGAAGTTCGACGACCCGAGGGTCCTCGGGGTGGCACTGGATCCCACCCAGCTCGCCGAGCTGGCTGCCCGGCCCGGGTCGCCCAGGCTGGACGACAAGGTCGCCAGCCGCTATTTCGAGCAGCTCTGCGCGAGCTCGCCGAGCGCCTCCTACCTGCGCGGCGCGATCGACGGACTCTTCCAGAAGGATCGGGTTCGCTACTACGCGACCTCGTCCATCGGCTTCCACCTCGACCAGGACGGGAGGTTCAGTCCTGCCGACTACGCGAACGTGGTGATGACCGGTGGGCAGGCCCGCGTCCGCGGTCTGGTGCGGCCGATGAACGTGCTGGAGCCGATCGTGAGCCTGGTGACCCGGATCACCCAGGCGGCGTCGGGGCCGGCGTCGTGACCGGCGTCGACCTCGACTGGGCGCTGCTGGGCAAGGAACCCGGGCAGCGCGACGACTACCAGATCCTGTGCTCCTCCGCCGCCCGGCTGCGGCCGGCCGCGCTGGAACGGATCATTCAGCATTTCTCGCCCGGCTCGCCGGCCGGCGAGCACCCGGACGAGCCGGACGCGCTGCCCTGGATCACCTTCACCGCGGCCACCTCGGGCGACACCCCCTACGTGGGCGTGGCGATCCGTGAGTGGCCCGCGGAGCCGTCCACGGCGGTCGACGCCACCAACCGGGTCGTCGTCCCCACCCGCTTCTTCTGCCTTCCACTGGACGACTTCCGCTGGGGGCTGGGGAGTTTCGCGGCGCTGTACGAGACGGTGCGGGACGTGACGGTGAGCGACCTCGGGCGGGTGCACCAGATGTACGGCGAGCAGCCGCTGCACCTGTCGGTCCCCGGCTGGCCCGACCGCCGGGCCGGAGCCCTGGCCGGACCCGCCCCGCGCTACCTGCGCGGCGCGATCGCCGCCGCCGGGCTGGCGCTGGATGGCCCGATCACGCTGCGCGCCGTCCCCGAGCTGGCGGCCCAACCGGCCCGGATCGCCTTCCTCGACCTGGTCGTCGCGCTGTTGCCGGCCGGTGCCGAGGGTGTCCTCGCCGCTGGCACCTGGGTGGACGTCACGACCAGCCACCGGGTCCGCGTCGCCTTCGGGCAGCAGCTCGGCGGCACCGGCCGGCAGGTCGACCCCCTGGCCCCGCCGCGCTTCGACCTCGACGACCCGCCGGGTCCGTCCAGCCCGCCGGGTCCGTCCGGCGGGCCCGGTGCGTCCGACGGATGGGGCGCGCGCTACGCCGCCCTGCTGACCTACCTGCTCGACGGCGACCAGCCGGCCGACGTCGCCTGGGTGCCCACCCCCGAGCACCGGGAGCCTGACGAGGCACGGCTGCGCGCCCTCCTGGGCTGGCTCGCGTCGGACACCGTGCCGCGCAGCTTCAGCCGCCCCGGTGAGATCGTCCAGGCCCTCGCCGAGGCCGCCGCGCGGGACCTGGACACCCGGGTCGCCGCCGGCGAGGCCGGCCTGGAGACCATCCGGCGCTACCTGGACGCCCTGCCGGGGCTGGCGGACCCGGCCGGCATCCTGGTGCCGCGGCTCGTCCCGCACGCCCGGCCGGACGACCTGGCGCGTGTCGCCCGCCACTGGACCCCGGCGCTGGCCCGTCCGGTGGCCGACCTCGCCGTACAGCTCTGCGTCGCCGGTGGACGGGAGTACCACCAGCTGGCGCCCCATCTGCAGCGGGCTCCCGGGGCGATGTCCGCCGCGATGGTCGGCGGGCTGCTGACTCCCTGGCCCGGCGACACCTCGCCGCCGGCGGACGCGATCACCCTCGCCACGGACATCATCCGGGAGCACGGAGGGCCGGCCGGCCAGGGTGACGCCTGGGCACCTGTGCGGGACAGGCTGGCCCTCGACCCGGTGTGCACCCTGCAGGTGCTGGTGCGGTACTTCGACACCCGCGGAACGCCCGGGCTGCTGGAGCTGGTGGAGTGGTTGGCCGCCGCCGGGAGGCCGCAGAGCGAGGCCGTGCTGCGTCCGTTCAAGGTGCTGCTCGTCTGGGAGGGCCGGGAGGCTGTCGGCTACCCGGATCTGGCCGCGGTCGGCGCCCAGGCCGGGATCGGCGAGCGCGCGCTGCAGACCCTCGCCCGGCTCGCCGCGTGGCAGGGCTGGGCGGCGGCCCTCGTGCCGGCACTCGAGGACTGGCTGCGGGCCGAAGCCGACCAGGCACCGTTCAGCACGGCCCGTCGCAGGTTCTGGACGGCCATCCTGGACGATCTGTCGCCGAACCGCCGCGCCGAGGAGCGGCAGCGGCTGGGCGAGCTGATCGGTGAGCCCAGGCCCAGACGCGGCCTGCTGCGGAGGAACCCGGTGGCCGCGGCCGGCGACCCGGCCGGTGATCCGGCCGGTGACCCGGAAGCCGGCCCGCCCCGGCCGGCCGCGGGCAGCCGGGCGGCGCTCGGAGCGGGCTGGGTGGACCCGGCCCCGGCCCCGCCGCCCGGCTCGGGCGACGGCCGGGGGATCTGGGAGCTCGCCCGGCTGTACACGTCCGCCGCCGGTGATGACGGTTTGGTGCTGTTCGGCGACGGCGGCGGACGGATCGCGGTGCGTGGCTCGGGCTGGTGTTGCCACACCGGATACCAGCGGTTCCTGGAATCGGGTGTCAGCCTGGTCGACCTGTGTCTCCAGGCCCAGGCCGCGGCGGGAACCCGGCCGAGCCGGCTGCCGCTGGTCACCGCCGACCAGCACCGGATCGCCCACGACGTCGACGCGTTCGGTTTCGGCGCGGTCGCCGCCGTCGCGGCCGGCCTGCTCGACGGGCCGGTGTCGGTGGTGGGCGCCCCGGCGACGCTGTCCGTGGGGCAGCGCCTGGCCTTCGTCGAGGCGGTGCTGGCCCTGTTGCCGGCCGGCCTGCTCGCCGGGATGACCGCGGCCACCGCGGCCAGCGACCCGGCCCCTTTCCGGCTCGCGTTCACGACCGGGGCGCAGACGTCCGGCCGCCGGCCCAGGCTGATCGTGCGCTGGGACGACCTGCCGGAGGCCACCCAGCCACGGACG
The DNA here is from genome assembly GCF_000373365.1 of Parafrankia discariae. Taxonomy (NCBI): domain Bacteria; kingdom Bacillati; phylum Actinomycetota; class Actinomycetes; order Frankiales; family Frankiaceae; genus Parafrankia; species Parafrankia discariae. The sequence goes on along the minus strand of NZ_KB891115.1, from coordinate 82,256 downwards.
GGCTACGGTCAGGACTACTTCGGCCGGCTGCTGGCGGCCCGCACCCTCTTCCAGGACACGGCGGGCCTGATACAGGCGATGTCGATCTGGCACGACGCGCTGGACTTCGACCAGGCCGACGACCTGCTCGAGGTGCTGACCGACGCGAACCCGGCCTTCCTCTCGCCGCTGACAGCCGGTAGAAGCCTGGAGAAGGCACGCGGCCGGCGGCAGACCGTGCTCGCCGGCCGGTTCGGCCGGGAGTCCGACGAGGCCGACGCGCTCGCGACCCTGCTCTCCGACGGCACCATGGCCGACGTGCAGGACGCCGTCACGTTCGCCGACCGCCTGGCGGTCTTCGAGCGACTCGACCCCGCCCTCGCCCGGATGATCCGTACCGGGGGGAAGGACGCCGCCCGGGTGGCCCGGGTGCACGAGGGAGCCCTGCTGCTGGTGCGTCTCGCGGGTGGTGGCGACGCCGTCCAGGCGGCGCTGCGGGAGCTGCCCGCGGCCGCGGTCAGCCTGGTCATCCAGTTGACCCGGGCGGGTGTGTTCACCGCGCTGGGTGCCCCCGACAACGGCTGGCTGAGCTGGCTCACGCCGTCGAACGGGCCACCGCCGGCCCTGCACGTCTTCCAGACGGCGCTGGCGGGCCCGGACAACAAGATCCCCGACCTGCGGGTTCTGGTGCCCTTCGGGGACGAGGCACTGTTGGCGGCGCTGCAGATCGTCCGCTACCGGGAGCGGCAGCGGCCGTCCGGGCGGCTCGCCCACCTGCTGAAGCTGCTCCAGGCCGTGCGCCCGGACCTGGTGGCGGCGTTCCTCCGGACCGGGGCCGCGGGCATCGCCGCCGGCTCGGGCGCGCCCGGCCAGGCCGGCGCCGGCCTGGCCGGGTCGACCAGATGAGCGCGGCACCGCCCGGCCGCCGTGCGGGCGTCGACCTCGGCACTCAGTTCACCAGGATCGTCGTCCTGGACGCCGTCTCGGCGGGTGCCCCGGGAGACGTCCTGGGACGCGGTCGTTCCTGGACCGGCGACATCGGGTCCGCCCCCGTCCGGCCGGGGACGTGGCTGGTCACCGGTCACGCCAACGCGCGGCGGGACCCGTCGGCGGCCGGACGGGAACTCCTCGCGGAACTGACCGGTGACACCGGATTCATGATCATGGGAGAGGCCGGCGCGCGGGACCTGGCATCGGTCGCCGGCCTCACCGTCGCCGTGGCCGGCGACAGTTTCCGCGACGAGGCGGGTGCCCGGACCCGGGCCCGGGTCCGGCGGACGCTGGCCGACAGCCTCCGGCTGCCCCCGGGCGCGGTCACTGTTCACAGCACCGCGGTCTGCGCCGCGGCCGTCCGGGCCGCCCGGCTCGCGGCCGCCGGAGACCTCGCCCCGGCGGGACGCCTCGTCCTAGTCTGCGACATCGGCGCGGACGCCGTGGAGGCCGCGCTGGTGGAGATCTGCCCTGACCTGGCCGACACCGCTCCGGTGGGTGTCGCGACCGTTCGGCTGCTGGAACGCCGTCTCCAGCCCGGGTACGCCGGCCGCCGCTTCGCCGCGGATGCCGTCCGCCGCGCCGGCCCCGGCGGCCCGGACGACAGCGACCCGGACGATGCCGACCTGGACGATGCCGACCCGGACGATCCTGATCTGGACGACAGCGGCCCGGACGGCGAAGCGGCGACGCCCCCGGGCGACGAGACCCCACTGATCAGCGGACCGACATCGGACGACAGGACCGCGCGGGTCAGCGGCCCGCTGCCACTGGGCGGCCCGGCACCGCGGAACATGTGGCCGCCGGGGGACGCGGCCCCGCCTGGAACAACGTGGCCGCTGAGCTACCCGGCGCGGCTGGGGGACACCTGGTCGAGAGGCGACCCGGCTCGGGCGGATGACTCGGCTCGGGTCGGGGCGGAGACAGAACTGGTCCTGACGTTCCTGGACGGTGTCCGCGCCAGCCGGGAGCGGGCCGTCGCGGTGCTGGCGAGAGCTGCCGGGGATCCCCGTCGGCTGGGCGCCGGTGCGTTGGTCTTCGGTTCCGGCCGGCGGCTGACCGCGGGCGAGACGCTGGCCGCCTTCCAACCAGTGGCCCGGACGGTGCGGGCCGCCGTCGGTGGGCTGCTGCGCCACCGGGACGACCTGCGCCGCCCCTCCGCGCCGCCGGACGACACACCGCCGGGAGCCGGGGCCCCGCGGCCGGCCGCGGACGAGCCCTGGCTCGAGGTGATCATCGTCGGTGGTCTGGGCTTCCTGCCGCTGGCGGCGATGGCGGTCCGGCAGGCCATCGCCGAGACCTGGCCCGTCGACCCACCGGGCGGCGCGGCGGCGGAGGTGGCGGTGCGGCCGGTCGCCGAACCGGAGTACGCGGCTGCCCGGGGGGCCGCGCTGCTCGCCGCGGGGAGGGTCCGTGCCGTCGAGCTCTACCCGCACACGGTGAGCGTGCGCGTCCACCGCGTCCTGGCCGGGCGGCTGGGCGCGGGGAACCTGCGGGTGATCTCGGCGGGCGATGTCCCCCTGGAACGGGGTGAGCACGCCGGCCGGCCGGTCACCGTCCACCATGACGGGTCCGCCGGTGAGGTGCTGGCCGTGGACGTCCGGGTCGGTGGCGGCGCCAGCCCGGAGGCGGTGCGCGTCCCGCTGCCGGTCGGGCTGGCGCCCGGTGAATACCACGTCGGGATCCGGGTGGATCGCTCCCGCCTGGGCGTGCTGCTGCTCAGCCCGGCCGACGGCGGGCCGTCCACCGTGCTGCCGTTGGGATAGGAACCGGGTCCTATCCGGTGGGTAGCCATGCGTCGAGCCAGCGCCTGCCGGCCGGCCGCCGTCTGGCCCGCGGGTTGTCCCGCAGGTAGCGGCTGACCGCGTCGGTCAGCGCGGTCAGCCCGGGAGGCCGGCGGCGGGCGTCCGCGCCCGCCCGTACCTGGCGCACGAACGGCTCCAGGGCCTGGAGCATGAGGTCCGCCTTCGCCGGATCCTTCGGCCAGTCGGCGTCGGTGTCGCCGACGGACCGGGCCAGCGTGCTCAGGACCTGGTCGACCCGCCCGTCGACGCCCTGTTCCCGCACCAGGTCGGCGAAGCGGTCCCCCAGGGCGGTCACGTAGTCGGCTTCCATCCGGTGAATCCGGTGCCGCAACGGCCTGCCGGGCGCCTCGCCCATCATCAGCAGGAGCAGGTCGTAGTCGGCGGCTTCGCCGGCGGACCCGATCCGAAAGCCGCGGATCTCGGCGGCCCACTCCCGCTGGTGGCGTGGCGACAGGGTCGGGGCGACCCGCCACAACCACGGAGTCAGCAGGCTCACCAGGACGGGGCCGGCGCCGACGAGCCTGGCGAGCTGGGAGAGCGACAGCAGATACCTGTCCTGGCCGTCGAGCGCGGCGACGACATCCGAGACGGGAGAGCCGTCGAGCACGCCGCGGAAGAGACGCGTCCGCTCGGCGAGCTCGGGCGCGCCCTCGAGCCAGCTCAGCCAGCGTCGCGTCGACTCCGCCGCGCCGTGGTCGACGTGGCGGATCCGGGTGTGGGCGGGCCGGGCGTTGTCGGTCTGGACGTCGTCCAGGATGGCCAGGCGCATCAGCTCGAGCACGAGGCCGTCCCCCGCGACCGGGACCTGGGCGACCCGGGCCCGTAGTTCGTCGTCGAACGTCCGCGCTCTGGTGCTGCCGGGTGGCGTGCGTCCGGGGGACGCGGCGTCAGGGGGCGGGATGTCGTCCCGGGCGGTCCGTACCAGCCCGGCGGCGTCCTCCAACGCCTGTTCCCAGGCGGCCTCCCGCGCCGCGGGCTCGGCGGACTCGGTGCCGGGCCACACCCGTCGCGGGTTCAGCCGCCGGGCGATCAGATCGCCCATCGCGTCCGCGACGCCACTGCCGGTCAGTCGGAAGAGGCAGAAGTAGGCGTGCTCGGGCGGGCCGACCCGGCGCCGGCCGGCGGGGTACCCGGCGAGGTGGGCGACGAGGTCGGCCGGTGAGCTGCCCATCTGGTCGCGCAGCCGCAGCAGCAGGTTGTAGTAGTCGGCGGACGGGCCCAGCAGCTCCGCGGGGTGTTCGTGCGGGTCGCGCCAGCGCATCACCAGGTCACCCCGGCGGGGCCGGTCGGTGAAGGCGAGCCGGATGCGGTGCGCGGCGCCGCTGACCGCCCAGGTGCTGGCGGTCAGCCGGGCCCGGTGGCCGTAGGGCAGCAGCGCGGCGACCGCGTCGAGGAACCGCAGCCGTGCCCGCGCGGGCCGTTCGTCGGGCCCGGTGACCGGGGCGCCGACGATGGCCACCCGGCCGGCGAGGACGAGCGCCGCCGTCTCGGCGGCCAGCAGGAACAGCCGCTCGCCCCCGCGGGCCAGGTAGTCGCCGATGCCGGCCGGGTCGAGACGCGGCACGGCCACCGGTAGCCCGTCCGGGCCGTCCCCCGTACCCCCACCTCCCGCACCCCCACCTCCGGCGGTCCCGTCGTCACCGCGGTCGTCCGCGGTCGTCGCGTGCCGGAGTTCCGGGCCGGCCAGGGCGGCGTGCAGGCCCAGATAGGAGACCGGCGCGGCGGCGAGCGCGCTGAACGGTACGCAGAGCAGGAGCGTCCGGGCGACCCGGCGGCCCGACGCGTCGACCTCGTCGGACCAGGCGCGCTCGGCGATCCCGAGCACGGTGTCCCCGCTGCCACGGCCGCGCGGGGCGTAGCTGACCGTCACCCAGGGCAGCGCGCCCGGCAGGTTGGGCCGCTGCGCCGGGGGCGGTGTCCCCGGGGAGTACCGGTGCAGGATCGACTGGTAGGCGGACCTGCTGAAGTAGGCCTCGTTCGAACGGAGCACGACGTAGTCGGTGTAGCCGCCCCGTTCCTTGCCCATCAGCGCCCAGCCCGCCGCCAGAGTGCGATCGGCCGGGACCGGCGGTCGGCTCACGGCGCCGCGGGCTCCGGTGGCTGTGGCTGCGCCGGCTGCGGCGGCGGGTTCCGCCGGATCGCGTGCTCCAGCCACAGGAACGGCTCGAGGACGTTGATCGGCCGGATCTCCCCGCGGATCCGGGGGTGCCCGTCATCTCCCTCGGCCACGTTCCGGTAGTCGCTGTGCCGGAACAGCCGGCCCGGGCGCACGTAGAACCCGATGGACGACGTCGCGAAGTAGGACACCCGGCTCGGGTCGAAGTACTGCCGGATGACGCCGAGAACCTGTTCGGCGGTGCCCGCCTCCTGGCCTACGCACAGGGTCTCGAACAGCTCCTGGGCGTAGTCGGCGGGAACCTCGGGCAGCAGCAGCTCGTTGTCGCCGGTGAGCAGGTAGCCGGCCTGGTACGCCCTCCGGTAAACGGCCGGATCGTCGATTTTGTTGACGCAGACGGCCAGGTAGTGCGGCAGCCTGCCGTCCCGGATCCGCCCGGAGTCGTGGGACAGCCGCGCGATCTCGTTGAGGACGCGCGCGAAGTACTGGTAGGAGTTCTTTTCCTGGTACTCGATTACCGGGTCGAACAGGTAGATCAGCCCGTCGCAGTCCGCCAGTTTGCGGATTACCTCGTCGGCCTCCTCGCTCGAGGTCCGCTGGCCTTCGAAGAGCGGGATCCCCGCGTCCTCGTCGTCGTAGTACAGCTCGTTCGGGTCGTCCAGCACCTCGCCGGGATGGTTGAGGAACATGTACCCGCCGACGTCCAGCGTGTTGATCTCGAACGTCTGCTGGCCGGTGGCCAACGGACGGCGGAACCGCTCGCGCAGCCATCGGGTCAACCCGCGGTGTGGTGGGTCGGGCCGGTAGAAGAGCCACGAGAGCGGCTCGGGACCCATTGTCCCCTCAGGGAACTTCTTGTCTTTGATCAGGATGTCGATGTTGCGGCCCAGGAACTCCGACGACGTCTGGTCGGCGCCGACGACCATCCAGTCGCTGCCCGCGGACTGCTGGCCGGCGGCGATCTGCAGTGCCGCCAGCAGAGTCGTCTTGCCGCTCTGGGTGGCTCCCCACAGCCCGATCCGCCGCCGGGACGATGCCGCCGGGCCCGCCGGCACCGCCGGGCCCGCCGGCACCGGCGGGTCTGGCGGGGCGTCAGCCGCCACGGCCGGACCTCGTGTGCCCGGACCTCGTGTGCTTTTTGCTGGTCGTACTCATAGCCCCCCCGCGCCGCCCCGACCGAGGTGAAACCGCCGGCGGCCCGGCAAACCTACCACCGCTGTCATCGCCACCGGGTCGGTCGACGTCCAACCGCCCAACAGTTATCTGACCGCCGGCTGGGTGCCCCGCCGAGGGCGGTGGCTGTACCGTATGCTGACAATGCACTGTTCGTGTCGTTGGGGGGCGGCCGTGTATTCAAGTGACAGACGCGTGTGAGCGCCGAGGCGCAATGGAGACGCAGGCGGGAATGGGCGAGCCACCTGCTCGCGGGCGGTCAGCGTTCATCTGACCTGCTGGACCAGCTCGCCATGCAGACGTATGACGCAAGCCTGCGGGCGACGTACGACCGCGGCCTTGTCGCGCCCGGCTCGGTCCTGGCGCGGGTCAATCCGGATGACCACCGGCAGATCACGCAGACACTGGGGGCTCGCCGGGTCGGGCTGAGCCGGGCCGTCCGGGACACGCTGACGGCGATCCTGGAGCGGGAGGGCCGGCCGCCGGTCCGGTTCCACGACCGTTTCGTCGTGGAGCTGGAGAGCAGCACCGACGTCCGGCCAGGTCGCCCGGAGTGCCAGCCGCTGGTGCCCGTCGACCTGGGGCTGCAGGCGTACATCGCCAACCCGCTGGACCGCAGCCGGCCCCGGGCACTGGGGCCGGCCACCGACATCAACCAGGAGCTGGTCCTGCTCGTCTCGGGTCGGCGGGACCAGCACATCTCGACTCGCAGGCACGCCGCGGTGCGCGTCGATCCGCACGGTCAGCTCACGATCACGCCGTCGTCGAACCCGCGCCATGAGGTGGTCGTCGGCGAGACGCCACTGACCGAGAAGCTCGTGCTGGATCCGCACGACTGGGGGTACCCGCTGAAGGTCGGGCACACCTGGCTGGATCTCTACTGGGAGCCGGGCTGGTTCGTTCTCGGCGGGGTGCTCGGGCGGACGCCGGCAGCGCAGGCCAGGGGGCACCGGTGAACAAATATGATCATGCAGATGATCCTGCTGGCACTCCTGCTCGGGAATGTCGCGGGCGTCGCCTGGTGGGCGGTGCACCGGAATGAGTGAGCACGAGGTGCCCGAATACTACATATCCGAGAACGAAACTCCCGACTACAGCACTCCTGACTACAACACTCCCGACTACGGCACGCCCGACTACGCGGCGTCCGACTACGGCACACCCGACTACGGCGTTCCCAGTTACGGCGTTCCCGAGTACGACACGCCCGAAAGCGGCGCACCCGAGCACGAGACGCCTGAGCACGGCATACCGGGGAACGGCATGCCCGAGAACGACGAGCGTGTCACCGGCGACACTCCGGAGGGCCGTCAGGAGAGCTGGTGGGTGCGGTTCCGGTCCACCAGCGAGGTCAGCGGCCCGCCGTACCAGGTGCGGCGCGGCACGCTGGTCACCCCGGACGGTCATCGTCAGGCCGTGGCCCGCAAACTGGTCGCCCCGGCCGACGGGCGGGTGGCGGAGGAACTCCGCGGAGAGATCGAGATTCTCCTCACTCTCTGGCACGCCATGCGCCGGGACGGCCCGAGCCCCGGCCGGGGCCACCCGTACCCGGACGAGCTGGTCCGCCTGATCTGCTACGGCGAGGGCGACGCCCCCTTCCTCCTGACGACGTCGCTGCCCCGGGGCGAGACGCTGGGGCGGCGGCTGCGGAGCGGGGGACGGCTGGGCCGCGAGGAGGGCCGCCGCTTCGCGGTCAGTCTTCTCATGGGTCTGTACTGGCTGCACACCGCCGGGATCGTGCACCGGGACCTGACCCCGGAGAACATCCTCTGGGACGGCGAGACCGCCCTCATCCTCGACTTCAGCCATGCCTGCTGGGCGGGGGAACGCCGCCTGCATGTCGACACGCCGCCGTGGAGCACCCTTGATCCGCCCCGGGACGACCTCTACGCCGACCACACCGAGGACGTCTCCCGAGCCTGCCTGATCATCCTGCACCTCGCCACCGGCCAGCCGCCGGAGGCCCTGGCCGGCCTGCTGGACGGCGCCCGCGGGAACCAGCGCCGAGACGACCAGTTCGGCCCGGGCCAGTCCGGCCCCGGGCAGTTCGACACCGACCAGTTCGGGCCGGGCCAGTCCGGCCCCGGGCGGTTCGACGCCGACCCGCCCATCACAACGGAATGGTTCGACGACTACTTCTTCTCCGGGGTCTTCCGGCCCAACTCCCGGGTGACCGCGGGCGAGATGCTCAAACGGCTGGGTGCGGCACAGCCCGCGCATCGGACTCGGCACGACCCCGCGGGGATGGTGGCTGGGCTCGAGCAGTTCAAAGCCCTGCGGGACGACAAGGAACGACGCCGCACCGGGCGGGACACGCCGCCACAGCCGTCGCACGGCACCGCACCGCAGCCGTGGCCGGAAACCAGGGCGGACCAGTGGGCCCGGTACGCGATCCCGCTGATCGCGGCCCTGGTGCTCGTGGTTGTGGTCATCGTCGGTCTGCGCGGCCTGTAGCGGTAACTGGAAACGGGGGACAGCCGTGTCCGAGGTGCGATGCCCGATCTGCCTGTACGTCTTCGAGGAGTGGCCGGACGCCTACGAGGGCGAGTTCCACGAGTACAACGCCGAGCAGGAGAAGTACGAGCCCGTCGACGAGAACCTTCTCCGGCGCTTCCGGGAGGAGGACCAGGACCCGCAGCGGCGGCGGTTCCAGGCCTGGCTGGCGACCAAGTACGTGAAATGCCCCAACCCGTACAAGGACCAGCCGCACTACCTGTTCTATCCCTACGGCTGGTACGGCGAGCCGTTCATGATCGGGATGGTCGGCGCGACGGGGGTGGGGAAGAGTCATCTGCTGGCGGCGATGATCGGCCAGCTCGTGAACCAGCGCGGCCTCGACGATCTCGGCCTGTCGGTGACGGTGGCGGACCCGCGCCGACACCAGGACTACGTAACCAAGCAGGTCGACCCGCTGCTGGTCGACTCGAAGGTCCTGGCGGCCACCCAGACGCCGGACCAGCCGGTGGAGTTCATCGACGCCGTGATCGTCAGCAATCTGCGGACCGGGCGCGACCGCCTCGTCACCTTCTATGACATCAGTGGCGAGAGCTTCGTCCGTAACAAGCGCTCGGCCGACTTCGTGAACGCCGCCGGGGCCCTCGTCTTCGTCGTCGACCCGCACCACAGCGGTCTGGTGGGCGACCGGCAGAAACTTGAGGACGAGGCGTTCAACGCGGTCCTCGGTCAGCTCAAGCTCGTCGGCCGTAAGAACCTCAACACCGGTCTGTACGACGTCAACGCCGCGGTCGTGGTGAACAAGGCCGACGTCCTGCGGTTTCAGCCGCCGGTCCAGGACTGGTATCGCAAGGAACGCCTGCGGGAGTGGGTGAACCTGGACGACATCCACGACGAGAGCTCTTTCGCGTACGCGCTCCTGTACAGCCGGGACGCGACGGCCTGGCTCGCGCCCGTGCGTGAATGCCAGCGGGCGACTCTGCACTTCGCCTCGGCGACCGGGGCGGAGAAGGCCCTCGACGGGTCCGGCTCGTTCCGCCGCCGGGTTCAGCCCAACCGGGTGCTGGAGGTACTGGTGGCGGTGTTCGCGATGGGCGGAATCATCGATCGCGAAGCCTTCGTCGCCCAGCGGACCGGATCGGTGGGCGTCTGACATGGGCAGCGGCCCGGACGCCGCCTCGGACCAGAGCGATCTGATCGATCAGATCGTCTTCCACTGGGTGCCGGGGCAGCGGTCGCCACTCGGCCTGGAGGGCATCGGGCCCGCCTCGACCTCGCTCTCCGACCAGCGCCGGCTCTCCGTCTGGAACGACCGGCTGCTCGGCGCCGTCCTGGCCGGCACCGTCCCACCCGGCGCCACCTCGGCGAGCGCTGCCCCGGCTGGTGCCGCTCAGGCCGGGCCGGCGCGACCACGGATGTCGGACGGATCGCTGTGTTACCTGCGGTGCGGCCTGGCCGGGGCGGAGGCGGCCGTCATCCGCAGGGTCGTCGCGCGCGACCCGCTGGGCCGCTCGTCGGTTCTCGCGCACGCCCTCGTCGGCCCGGCGGCGCACCTCCGGCCGCTGCGGGCGCTCGCGCTGCAGGCCTGGCCGGGCTGGTTCGGTGGCCGGCGGTCCGGCGAGTCCGGGCCGGCGGCCGAGCAGGTCGACGCCCACGCCGTCAGCCAGCCGCTGGTGATGGCGGAGCTGAACACCGCGGAGGTCGGGGCGTCGTACGCGGAGCTCGACCAGGCCGCGTCCGGGCTCGGTGACCCGCTCGTCCATCTGGTGGCCGCGCTCCTGGCCGACCCGACCCGCCAGGTCAGCATCGTCGGCTATCAAGGCCGGCCTGAACCGCTGATGTTCGGCCTCATCATGGTGCTCACCAAGCTGCTGAGCCGGGTGCCCGACCATGACTGGTCGTTCTCCACCGGCGAGACGGCGGAACAGCAGTCCTCGCTGCGCCACATCTTCCTGGCCCGCACCGGCCAGTCGGACTTCGAACTGAACCGCCTGCGCGTGCGCTATCCGCCGGGGCGGCCCCCCGAGGAGTCCGGCGCCGCCGGGGAGATCGCGGCCGATCTGGTGGCGGCCTACCAGGACGGCGGGTACGCCGAGGTGGCTCGCATGATCACCGGGCCACTTCCCGAGTCGCCGGCGGACGTCGCCTCATGGGTCGTCCGTGCCTCGGGCGCGCCCGAGGCGGTCTCCCGTCCTCTCTATTCCCTGCGCAGCGTGCTGCAGGGGCGTGGCGGCGAGCGCGACCGGGCGGAGCTCGATCGGCCGGAGACCATGGACTCCCTGTGCGCGGAGCTGCGGCGCCTCGACGCGGCCGGGCTCCGATGGGTGCGGACCGGGTGGAAGCTGGGGACGACCTCCTTGCTGCCGACGTCCGCCCAGCGCGTGCGGCTGGTCCTCGGAGAGCGAACCATCGAGGCCGTTCTCGACAAGTCGCTCGGCGCGGTGCCGGACGGTGCCGCCGCGGATGGTGTCACCGTGAGTGACCATTTCGCGGTGGGTGGCGGCGCCGCCGCGGATGACAGCGGTCTCGGCAAGAACGTGGAGGTCGCGATCCAGCAGGCCGTGAACGAATGCGGCCTCGGTCCGACCGAGGTGCGGGTGGCCGTGGAAAGCTGGTTGGGCCGGTTCGAGGCCGGGCAGCCGAGCGCCGCCGGGCGGCTGCGCGCCGCGCGGACCGCCGTCGAGATCTGGGCCGAGGCCGGCCGGCCCGAACGGGACGGCCCGCGGGCCAGGGACCATTCGTCGGCTCCGCCGCCGGACTCGGCGCAACGACGGGAGTTCGCGGCGGCGCTCGAACGCCTGCTCGCTGGAGTGTCGGTGGACCACATCGCCCAGCGGCTCCCCGCCGGCGCGGACGTCCCCACCCAGCCGATCATCCTCGCGGTCACGCTGCACGTGCTCGAAATCCGGTTCCTGCAGGCCGGCCGGAGCGGTCGAAGCGCGGCCGAGCACGGGCCGGAGGCCATCAGACGGCGTGGGCGCGTCCGCCGTCACCTCACCGGTGAGCGCCTCGGTCCGCTGTGGGCGGAGCCCGAGGGGCTTCTCGACCCCGTCCCGGAGCGTCGACTGGTGGTCGACCTGCTGTTCCGGCCGGATCTCGTGGATCCGCGTGTCGCCACGGATCGTCAGTTCATCGAGGAGCTGCGCAGGCTCCTCAGACAGGGCCTCCCGTCAGGCCTGATCTCCGACCTCCTGGACGCCGCGCGGGAGACGGCCTCGGTGCGGGCCGAGCAGGTCCTTGTCGATCATGTCGTCGACCTGTGGCGGGGGTCGATCGGCCGCCCGGCGCTCCCGCCCCGCCGGAAAAGCAGACAGGCCGTCCCGGCCGGGCCGCCGCAGGCCGCACTGCCAGCCTCGACGGCTGCCCCCGGGGCGAGCGCCGGGCCGCTCGCTCCCGCGGACGGGAGCCACGCCGGTGCCCGCCAGGATCCGTGGCGAGAGGGCGGGCAGGCGCCGTACCCCTACCCGGCGGCAGCCCCGTCGGCTGGCGCGCCGGCCGGGGCCGGTCCAGCCGGCCACGGCGGCCCGGCGCAGCGCGACAACCCGGCGCAGCGCGACAACCCGGCGTACGCGGACAGCCCGGCCTACAGCGACTACGACGCGGCCGATGACGACCTGACCGCTGCCTGGAGCGGCGGCAGTCCCCTGGACCGGTCCGCGCCCGGGGACTGGATCGTCACGGTCGCGCTGGCGGCGGGGCTGCTCAGCGTGGCCGTCGTGGTCATGTGGCTCCTCGCTCAGTACCTTCTGCCGTGACGGCCACCGCCACCGGTCTCTCCGGTCGGGCGGACAGGCAGTGGTCGGCGGGTTCGCCGATGCTGCCGGGCGCCGCGGGGCCGGGCGTGCTCCTCTCCGGGCTGGTCTTCGCCCTGTGGTGGCACCGGCCGGCCATGGTCGACCCGGTGCCGGCCGTCGTCACCGTCGGTGTGCACACGGCGACCACGGTGTTTCTGCTCCGGGGCGCCCGGCGCGTCGGCGATCCGGCCCTTGTCCCGCTGGTGATCACCATCCAGGTGCTCGCGGCGATCGGCTTCGTCCTGCGGATGCGGGTCGGCGTCGAGACGTTGGGCTCCCTCGCCGCCTACCTGACCGCCGTCGGCGCCGGTGCCGCGCTGTTCTCTCTGGGCCGGTCGCTCGCGGCGGCCGACCGGCTGCCGGAGGGGCCGGCCCGCAACCGGCGGATCCAGCGCACGAACGTGGTGCTGCTCGCCCTGACAGTGGGTTCCTGCGCGCTGGCGCTGGCCAGTCCGGTCGACCGGGGTGCCCAGATCGGCCTCTCCCTGGGCCCGCTGCATATCCAGCCGACCGAGGTGTTCCGGTTCTGTCTTCTCGGCTGGATCGCCTTCCGGCTGAGGGCGCCCTCGGACGTCCCTCGCCTGTGGGGGGCCCACCGGTCGTCCCGGGCTGTCTGGATGCTGGCCGAGTACGCGCTGGTGCCGGCGGTTCTGGCCACCCTGATCTTCGTGAAACTCAGTGACCTCGGGCCCGCCGTGGTGCTCTTCATCGGCATCGTCGGCGTCGTCGTCCACGTCACCAGCCGCTGGCGTTACGCCGCCATGGCGACCGTGGGGTTCCTGCTGCTGGCCGTGCTGGCGATGATCGTCCACCTCGGGGTGCTGGGGGAGCGGCTCGCCCTGTGGAAGGACCCCTTCTACCGGGGTGGTCACGGCGCGGGAGCGACACTCCACCAGCCCGGGATGGCGCTGCTCGCCTACGCGCGCGGCGGGGTGCTCGGTGCCGGGCCGGGCCTCGGCAGAGTGGACAGCATCGGGCTGGAGCGGCGCAACGACTTCATCCTGGCGGTGCTCGGCGAGGAGTTCGGCCTCATCGGCACCCTGCTGACCGGCGCGCTCTACGTCCTGCTGCTCGTCCAGCTGTTCAGGCTCGCCCGGCGGGCCGGGGAGGAGTCCTGGCTGCGGGCCTGGCTGGTGGGGCTGTCCGTCATGTTGGCGGCCAACATCGCCTGGCCGGCGCTGGCGACGACCCGGGTACTGCCGATCTCCGGCATCACGACCCCTCTGCTCTCGGCCGGGGGCACCTCCATGCTGGTGGTGCTCGGCATCGTCGGGCTGGCGGCGGGCTGCGCCGGGCCGCGACCAGCCGCCACCGCCTCGTTCCCCGTCCACACCGCCCCCGTCGTCCCCGCCGCCCCCGCCGCGTCACCGGCCGGCCGACGGCCGTCGCGGTCCTGGCGGGCACCGGCGCTCGCCGGGCTGCTGGCCGCGGTCGCCGCCCTCTCGCTGCTGCACGCGCAGCTCCTGGCCGCCGGCCCGCGCCTGGATCGCTACGACCCGGGTGGGGGGATCGTCCGCACGGAGCGGGCGACCTTCGACCGGGGCCGGATCCTCACCGCGGACGGCCAGGTGCTCGCCGCCACCGACTGGTCCGGCCAGCTCCCGGCTCGTCGCCGGTCGTCGGCGGGCCCGCCTGTCGGAGAGTTCCGGCCGTCCTCGGGAAGCACCAGCGCCAGCGGGCTGGAGTACGCCTGGTCGATGCAGCTCGAATGCGGCTCACCACCGGGGGAGGACCGGTCCGGCCCGCACGGCGCGCTGGGACGGCGGTGCCGGCCCGCCGACCTGAGGACCTCGTACGACACCAGGATTCAGGAGGCGGCGGTCCGCGCGCTACGGGAGGCGAGGGACGCCGCCCCGGGCGCCCGCGGCGCCGTGGTGGCCCTGGACCCGCGTACCGGCGGAGTACTGGCCATCGCCGACGATGACGATCTCGCTACCTCCCCCGGAACTCCCATCCAGCCGGGCTCGGTGTTCAAAATGGTCACCACCGCCGCGATCGACCCGGCCAGACTGGGCGGCTATCACCTGGTCCCGCATTCCGACGTGCCGTTGCCAGACGGCAGGTCGTTGCGGAACTTCGGTCACGGCACCTGCCCAGCCACCACGCTGGCCGGCATCCCGGCCCTGGTGGACGCGTTGCGCGAGTCCTGCAACACCGCTTTCGCCCTGGTCGGCAAGGACCTCGGCGCGGAGCGCATCGCTCACGCGGCCGCCGCCCTCGGATTCGGGACGCCCGGCTCCGCGCCGGCGGGCCGGTCCGCCTGCGCGGCTCTCGGGCTGGCGCCCCGCGGCGACGACTTCTGCGACCTGGACGGCCTGCCGCTCGCCGTCTCCTCCATCGGATCCCGGACCGCGGACGGCAGGCCCTGCCTGGTGGAGCAGCTGGCGCTGGGCCAGGCATGCGTCTCCGCCACGCCGCTGCAGATGGCGCTGGTCGGCGCGGCGGTGGCCGAAGGCGGCGAGCTGCGTCCGCCCCACACGGTCGCCCAGGTCGAACGGGATGGCGCGGTGCTCTGGCGGGCACCGGCGGCCCGGCCCCGGCCGGCCATCCCGGCGGAGAACGCCGCCGTGATCAGAGATGGGATGGTCGCGGCCGTCCAGGCGGGGACGGCGACCAGAGCCGCCGTCCCCTGCGCCCAGGTGGCGGCGAAGACGGGGACGCCGGAGGTCGGCGCCGACCCGGCCAACCTGGACAACGATGCCTGGACGGTGGCGTTCGCCCCGGCCCGGGACCCGGTGGTGGTGGTGGCGGTCTATCTCAAAGCACCTCCCGGCGGTGATCTCACCGGCGGTGGGAACGCGGCCCCGCCCGCCGCGACGGTCCTGCGGACCGCGCTGGTCGCCCTGGGGACGGCCGACCACTGCTGATGCGTATGAGCGGACGTCGACTCGACGGCACCTGGTGACCGTTCTTCCGCCCCGCGCCAGGGTCGCTTTCGGGAGCGGGCCAGGCCCCGGGCGGGCATCGGTTCCGCGATTCCCGCACCGGGCGTCGCCGTGGTGCGACGGTCAGTGGCCGGTCGGCGCCCGTTCCAGCCCGGCCAGCAGTTCCTCGGCGCGGTGGGCGAACAGGTGGGCCTCACGTTCGGTGGACAACGCGCGGGCCCGCTCGGCGGCGGCCCGCACGGCGGCGGCGGGCTCGCCACGCGCCTGCGCCAGCCGGGCCCGCAGCAGGAGGACCAGGCCCTCGGGGTAGCGCTGGCCGTAGGTGTCGAGGACCGAGTCGGCCCGGTCAAGGGCGGCGGCCGCCTCGGCCGGCCGCCCGGCCGCCAGCCACATCTCGGCGAGCAGCCCGTACCAGGTGGCCAGGCCCGAACGCGGCGGGTCGAGCAGGGCGGCGATGATGATCCGCTCGGCCTCGGCCGCCGCGCCGGCCGGGTCCTCGCCGGCGACGGCTCGCGCCCAGCACCGGGCCAGCCGCTGGTAGCTGCCGAGGAAGACGAAGGAGAACTCCGGGTCCACCGCGATCCCGCGTTCCGCCGCGCGCAGCGCCCAGGCCGGATCGCCGGCCAGCGCCGCCACCGTGACGGCGAACGCGGCCCAGACCGTGATCGCGTAGGAGTCGTCGCCGGCGGTGGTCTCCAGCCTTTTGAGGAGCACCCGCGCCCCGTCGACGTCACCGTGCAGCGCGGTGTTCAGCGCGAGCATCACGGGGGAGAGCAGCTGCAGGTCGTGCCGCAGCGGGTCCTCCTCGCGCTGGGCCAGGCCGTCGCGCACGATCGAGTTGGACTGGCTCAGGTACCGCACCGCCTCGCCGATGTCGCCGACGTCCCACTGGTGGATGCCCCAGGCGTGCCGGCCGTACGCGCGGACGACCGGGTCGGTGGACATCTCGCTCTCCTCGAGCAGCCGGCGGGCCAGCCGCCCGGCCTGGTCGAGCTGGATGCCCTGGGAGCAGGCGGCCCACCGGGAGAAGAGGAAGTCGGCGGCCTCCCGTTCCCGGCCGAGGCCCCGAGCCAGATGCTCGGCCCGTTCCAGCAGGTCGGCCGTGGAGCCGACGTAACCGGACCGCATCCCGACCGCCGCGGTGAGCTGCGAGAGCGCGGACAGCTCCAGCTCCGCCAGGTGCGCCGTGCGCGCCACCCGTGCCGCCGACACCAGCTGCCGCGCGGCGGCGTCGAACGCCGACTTGGCCGCGGCGCGCCGCCCGGCCCGTTCCAGCGCGCCGGCGGTCCGGGCCGGGTCCGCCAGCGGGCCGGCGGCCCACAGATGGTGGGCGAGGCGTTCGGCCACGGACTCGCCGTCCGCGCCGGAGCGCTCCAGCGCGTCCGCCACCCGCAGGTGCAGCCGGGTCGCCCGCGCCGGCGCCGTCGTCCGGACGACCGACTCGCGGACCAGGTCGTGCGCGAAGCGGAACGAGAACGGGTTGCCGGGCGCGGGCTCGAACAGACCCAGCGCGTCCAGCGGTTCAAGGCGGTCGATGCAGGTCTGCACCGCCAGGTCGGACACCGACGCGAGCAGCCCGAGATCGACCTCCCGGCCGATCAGCGCGGCGATCTGCACCAGGCCTCTGGCGTCGTCGTCGAGCCCGGCCATCCGATCCCGGACCACGTCGCGCACGGTGGACGGCACCCCGGCCCGGGCCACGGCGTCCTCGGTGATGTCCCCGCCCTCGGCCAGGAACCGGGCCAGCTCCCGGACGAAGAAAGGATTGCCGGCGGTCCGGGCGTGGATGCCGCGAACGACACCGGAACCCGGGACCTGGCCGGTCTCCCGGTGGACGAGTTCGGCCACCTCCGTCGGGCCGAGCGGGCCGAGCCGGATCCGCCGGTGCCGGGACAGCCGGCTCGCCGCGGCCAGCATCCGCGACAGCTCCGAACCGGACACCGGAACACGGTCCCGCAACGCGCCGATGACCGTGGTGCTGTCGGGCAGCCGGGCCGCCAGATGGCTGAACATCTGCAGAGAGGCGACGTCGGCCCACTGCAGGTCGTCGACGACGAGCACCACCGGCCGGCGCGCCGCGACCTGGCCGACGAGCGCGACGACCCGCTCGAACAGCCGGAACTGGGCGCCGCTGTCCGGCAGCACCGGTGTGTCCGCCACGACCGGCGCCGAGGGGACGGTACCCCGGGGCTCCACGAGGCGGCCGAGCTCACCGGCATGCCACTCGTCGCGGGCCGCCGCCGGCAGGCCGTCGAGGACCACCCCGACCGCCTGCACCCACGGCCACATCGAGGGTGTCCCGTCACCTTCGAGGCAGCCGCCCCAGACGACGAGCGCGCCGCGCCGGTCCGCCTCGGCGCCGGCCTCCTCCAGCAGGCGGGTCTTGCCGACCCCCGGTTCGCCCTCGACGACGACGAGCCCCGCGCCACCGGCGAACGCCGCGTCCACCGCGTGGCGCAGCGTCGCGAGCTCCTCGCCCCGGCCGATCAGGCCGTCGGTGTGCGCCGTCCCGGGCGCCGGCACCCACGGCCGCCCGGCGGGCGTCTCCCCGGCCCGGCCGACGAGCGGGGGCGGCCCGGTCGGTGGCTGCCCCGGCGGGGCACCGCCCGTCGCGCCGGTCACGCCCGCGGCCTCCGCCGTCCCGGTGCTGTCGGTGTCGTTCGCGCCGTTCGCGCTGTCCGCGCCGGCGGAGGCCGTGGCGCCGGCGGTGTCGGCGGTGTCGGCGGAGGCGGTGGAGGCGGTGGACGCCGGAGGCTGACCCAGGACCCGCAGGTGCGCGGCCCGCAACGCCGGTCCGGGATCGATGCCGAGTTCCTCGGCTAGCCGGTCCCGGACCGTCCGCAGCACGGACAGGGCTTCCGCCTGTTGACCGGCGGCGGCGAGGGTGAGGGCGAGGCTCGCCTGCACGGTCTCGTGCAGCGGGGCCATTCCCGCGGCCAGGCGCAGCGGCGCGAGCACCCGCCCGGGCTGGCTCCGCGCGACCGCGACCGCGAGTTCGGCGGCAGCCACACAGGCGTCGAAGAACTCGCCGTTGAGCGCGGCGAAGACGGACGTCGCGCCCGATCCGTGGGCCAGCCCGTCGCCCGCGGGGCCGTGCCAGCACCCCAGCGCCTCCGTGTAGCGGTCGAGCGCCCCGTCGAGGTCCTGCCGGGCGAGGCGTTCCTGCGCCGCCGCGACGAGTTCCCGGAAGGCGACGACGTCCAGCAGGTCGGGGCCGGCCGCGAACAGGTAGCCGCCGCCGCGCCGCAGCAGGTACGAGCCGGTTCCGCGGGTGGGCAGCGTGGGTTCCAGCAGCCGCCGCAGCGCGCCGACGTACTTCTGCAGGATGTTGACCGCCGAGGCGGGGACGTCGTCGTCCCAGATCAGGTCGATCAGCTCGCTGGTGCTGGTCGGCCGGCCGGCGCGGGCGAGCAGCAGCGCGAGCAGGTACGCCTGCTGGCGGGGCCCGGCGTCCAGCTCGGCACCGTCGCGCCACAGCCGCAACGGACCGAGAATCTGGAGGCACAGCTGCCCGCCGGACGATGGCCGTACTGCCACGCCTGTTCCCACTCCCGAAGGGATGAACGCCGCGACGGGCGCTCTCCATATGATCTTAGTGTTTTCCCGCCCCGCCCCGGTCCGCGCCGGTCCGCGCCGGTCCGCCCCGGTCCGCGCCGGTCCGGCCGGACCGGGGCGGGAGACGGGGATCGGGTGGCGGGGACGGCTTCCGCGCCTGCTCGCGCAGGCCGTGCCGGACGTGGAAGCGCCGCAACGGGGCGGGCCGTATTCAGCTGTTTCCGATGCCTCCGGTTACCTTAGGTCGACGCCCTTGACAGAGAGTGCACGCTTAGTGGATTCGTCGTCCCGGATCGGCCCGCGCGTGCGAACAGCCCACAGATCGTCAACTACCGCCGGGGCGGTCAGTCGGGTGAGCCGGAGTCGTGGGAACCGCGGGAGTCGCTCACCGCGGCGAGGTCGCCCGGCGCAGAACGCGCACCGGCAGCGACGCGCGGCCGGACACCCAGACGTGCCGTTCCTCATAAGGCCACGCGTAGATCGGGCTGCCGTCCCGGATGAGGTCGCGTAGCCCGGGAAGACCGAGTTCCAGGGCGGACCACTCGTACAGCTCCCGCAGCCGTGGCTGGATCACGTCGTAGTCGAGAAACCGCCCGAGGCCATGCTCCGTCACCAGGTAGTCCCGCAGATTCTCGTCGGGCGGATAGCGATCGGGAAGGACCCGCCCGAGCGAGAGAAAGATTCCCGCCATCCCGAGCCGCGGATCACCGACGGCCCGGCCCAGGACGGCGAACCTGCCCAGTGACAGCCGCGGTGCCGCGACCAGCGCGTGCGCATACAGAACACGGAGCAGGACGACGTTGAGAAAGAAGCGTTCGGCCGCCGGTTCCAACTCGGCGAGCGCCCGGTTGTCCAGGTAGGCGGAGACGATGCTCGCGTTGTGGGCGCGATACCAGCTCCAGGGGGTCGGCGCGCTGATGAACGCCGACCACAGGTCGATCGCCGGGGAGGACGGCTCCCCCCGCAGACCACCCGAGCGCGCCATGGCCTCACAGCCGTCCAGCAGCAGCCGGTCGTTGACCTTCCGCCACCATCGGCTACCCGGCGGGTCCGCGTCCGGGGGATTGAGCACCCCACGCTCGATCTGCCAGTGCATGAACGACACCGCCGCCCGTCGGAAGGGCAGGTGCCGCGGCGCGCGCCCGACCGGTCCGTGATAGGTCCGTGACAACAGCGCCATCCGCCCCCGAGGGTGATCGCGCACCTCGGCGACCTGGGCCGCCGCCCACTCCGCGGCGGCTCCCGCCATCGGCTGCATCCCGGAAACCTCTCCCTGTCCGCGGTCGGGGTCAACGAGTACCCGGAACCCGGCGACGCGTCCCGCCGACGCGCGCGGCGCGACGCCGCCGGGCGCAGGGCCGTCGGGCGCAGGGCTGTCGGGCCCGGCCGATCCACGGTTACGGCGAGCGGAGTTCGTCCGGTTGCCCCGGGCGGGACGGCGGCCGTCGAGCCGGGCGCCCGGGGCTCGTGGTGACGGTTGGGAGTGTCGTGGTGGCTGACGGTGGACACTGGGCCACGATCGGGGCGAGCCCGGGGAGCTACGTGATCGGAACCCGCCGGGACCCGCGGGCGACGCGCAGTCGTTGTGATCATGATGTGCGGCCTTGGGGCCTCGCGGGCGGTGGCGGGGTGGGCTGCTGCGCGGGCGGTGGCCGGTGCGGCAGGCCACCTGAGAGAGAGGCCGGATGTGGGCGTGTTCGGCCCACGGCAGCGAACCTCGACGCGAGGACGTCCATGAGGGCACGGGTGGCGGGGAGGCGTCGCGTCGCCGGGCTGTTCGCCCCCGCGATCAACCACGTCACCGGCCCGGGTCCGGCCGATGTGGCGGTGGGTGACCTGGCGGGGGACGGCAATGACAGCCTGGCCGTCGCCAACACCGGGAACGGCACGGTGTCGGTTCTCCTGGGCGACGGTGGCGGCACCGCCCGGGAGACCGGGCCGGCCCCGGCTGCCGGCGCGGCCACGGCTGGATCACAGGGGGCCTCGACGTGTGCCTGACCCTGGTCGAGGCCGACCGGCGTGCAGCGCCCCGTCGGCGGGTCTCCGATCGTCAGGCCGGGCCTCGGCTCCACGGTGGTCTCCACGCCGCAGGACGCCGCGGCCACCGTGATCACGGGAATGGCCCGCGGTGTCGCCGCGCTCGGCACCCGCGAACCAGGTCAGTGCGGTGGCCGCTGACCCTGTTCGAGCGCGCCGCCGGCGGCGTGGCAGCCCAGCTCGCCGGTCGTGGTTCCCCCGGGCGGGACCGGTGTCACCGGGGCCTGCCACAGCCCGACGATCGCGTCGATCAGGCTGGTGGCGAGGGCGTCCCAGCTCGGTTCGTGAGTCGGGGTGCCCTCGGCGAGGGCGCGTTCACGTTCGACGCACATCTGCGTGATCAGGTGACGTGCCATGGCCCACCGGACGGCGCGGATGTCGGCCGGCAGGTCGGGCAGACACGGGTTCAGGCCCACCAGGAGCAGGCGCAGCGAGGCGGATCTGAGTGACTCCTCGACGGTGACCCGGCGCAGGGCGGGGTCGTTCACGACCTGGGCGCGGAATCGCGCGTACCAGGTGGGGCTGCCCAGGGCGGTCAGGTGCTCGGTAGACGGGCGGACCAGGCAGGCCACCCAGTCGCGGAGGTCGGCGGAGCCGGCGGCTTCGGCGACCAGGGTCACCCGGATCCGCTCCATCTGGTCGGCGTGCCGGCGCGCGATCGCGCGTACCAGGTCGGCCTTCGTGCCGAAGTGGTAGCTGACCACGGCGTTGTTGCTCTGCCCCGCCGCCTCGCTGACCTGGCGGTTGGAGACCGCGTGCATTCCGCGCTCGGCAAACAGTCGTTCCGCGGTGTTGAGGATCATCTCGCGGGTCGCGCTGCCCCGCTCCGGCCGCACCGCCCTGCCCGTCATCGACCTCACCCACCATCGTCGTCACCGTGCGCACCGCCATCGTCGCCATGAGCACCGTCTTCGTCGCGGTGCGCGCCGGTCGTCGCCACATGATCGCCGTCACCTCCGGCGCGAGGGTCAGTCATTTGATTTACTCCAGTAAATCGAATGAATTAATTGATCTTATGCTGCTCTCGCGGTCGGAGGCTCGTCTGTGTCCCACTCCGTTGCCAGCCCCGCCGATCTTGCCAGGCCCGCCGGCGCCGTCGCGTCCACGGCGCCGCGGCCGGGGGTTGTCGTAGCGGTTCTGTCGTTCTCGGGGATCGTGGTCGCGTCGATGCAGAGCCTGGTGATCCCGCTGCTCCCCGAGCTGCCCCGGCTGGTGCACGCGTCGGCGTCCGGGGCGGTGTGGGCGATCACCGCGACGCTGCTCGCCTCCGCCGTCGCCACCCCGGTGGCGGGCCGGCTCGGGGACATGTACGGCAAACGGCGCATGCTGCTGGCCAGCCTCGGCCTACTGGTGGTCGGCTCGGCCGTCGCCGGGCTGTCCACCACCCTGATCCCGCTGGTCGTCGGGCGGACACTGCAGGGCCTGTCGGCCGGAGTCATCCCACTGGGGATCAGCATCATGCGCGACGAGCTGCCACCCGAGCGCCTCGGTTCGGCGACCGCGACGATGAGCTCCTCGCTCGGCGTCGGTGGTGCCGTGGGGCTGCCCACGGCGGCCCTGATCGCCGACCACGCCAGCTGGCACCTGCTGTTCTGGGTCTCGGCGGGGCTGGGGGTCCTCGCCACGGCACTCGTGCTGTGGCTGGTCCCGGAATCCCGGGCCCGCACCGGCGGGCGGGTCGACCTGGTCGGCGCGGTCGGGCTGTCGACCGTGCTCGTGTGCCTGCTGCTGGCGATCTCCCAGGGGGCCGACTGGGGCTGGGGCAGCGGCCGCACCCTCGGGCTGGCCGTCGCGGGTGTCGCGGTCCTGCTGGTGTGGGGGCGCTGGGAGCTGCGCGCGCGGCAGCCGCTGGTGGACCTGCGCACCAGCGCGCGACGTCAGGTGCTGGTCACCAACCTCGCCTCGATCATGTTCGGGGTGGCCACCATGCCGGTTCGGCTGGTGCAGCCCCAGATCCTGCAGCTGCCCACCGCCACCGGCTACGGACTGGGGAAGTCGCTGCTGGTCACCGGCCTGGTCCTGACGCCCACGGGCCTGGTGATGATGGTCGTCTCCCCGCTGTCCGCGCGCATCTCCGCCGCCAGGGGGCCGAAGACGACCCTGATGGCCGGCGCCGTCCTGATCGCCGCCGGTTACGGCCTGGGAATCGGGCTGATGTCCGCCATCTGGCAGCTCATGATGGTCACCACCGTCATCGGCGCCGGGATCGGGCTCGCCTACGGCGCCATGCCGGCGCTCATCATGGCGGCGGTCCCGATCTCCGAGACCGGCGCCGCCAACAGCCTCAACAGCCTCATGCGGACCGTCGGCGCCGCCATCGCCAGCGCGGTCGGGGGAGCCGTACTGGCCGGCATCACCATCACCGTCGCCGGGGTCACCGTCCCCGGGCAGAACGGCCTGCGGGTGGCCATGGTCATCGGCGGGGCCGCGGCCCTGCTCGCCCTGGCCATCACCACGTTCGTGCCCCGCCGCCGTCCGCTGGCCCCCAGCGACGCGTGAGCCCGCGCCGACCGCACCCCGCCGCCCGCACCCCGCCGGCGTGCGGCTCCTTCCTCAATCGCATTTATCGTTACCTATAATTCCGTTATAGAGGTCGTGTTAAGGTTCGTTTGTGGAGCTTCTCTACTCGGTAGAGCAGGTTGCCGATCTGCTGAGCCTGCATGTGCGGACAGTGCGCGGATACGTGCGTGGCGGGCAACTGAAGGCGGTGCGGATCGGCAAGCAGTACCGCATCGCGCACGAGGATCTGGAGGCCTTCACCGGTCGTTCGCTGTCGTCGCCAGCCCGGGAGACGGTCGTGCGCGAGCGGCACGTCGAGGTGTCGAGCATCGTCGAGGTCGAGGCGGTCAGCCCCGACACGGCGAGCCGGGTGAGCACCCTGCTCACCGCCGCGACCGCCCATCGCCGCGACACGCCCGTGCGGATCGAGACGGTCTACGACGCCGAGCGAGCCCGCATGAAGATCGTTATCCTGGCCGGGATCGACGACACCGTGTGGCTGCTCGAGCACGCCAAGGCGGTCCTCGAGTCATGACCGCCATGGGAACAGATCCGGCGGCGTTACCTCGAGATCCTCGACGACTGGCCGGTGCCGGCCGAGCACCTGCGCCTGTCCATGGGGGAAGGGGTGACCTTTGCCGTGGCGTCCGGCCCCGCGGGCGCGCCGCCCCTCCTGCCGCCGCACGGCGCGGGGAGCAACTCGGCGGTGTGGATGGGTGACGTCCCGCTGTGGGCGGAGCACTTCCGCGTCCACGCGGTCGACCTGATCGGCGAGCCGGGCCTGAGCGAGCCCGGACGTCCCCCGCTGAACCCCGAGGCCCGTGCGCGACGGCTCGACGACGTGCTCGGGGCGCTGGGGATCGTGCGCGGCCGTCGTCGGAGCGTCGCTCGGCGGGTGGCTGGCGCTGGACTACGCGAGGCGACGGCCGGACCGCGTGGAACGCCTCTTCTCGGCGATACAGACCGCCACCGGCCTGGAGACGCCGTGTACCCAGGAGTTTCTCGACTACATGGTGCTGACCCACCGTCATTTCAAACCCCGTACCGAGCGTCTGCCGGTGTTCTCCGATGACGCCCCGCGCCGCTTGGATCTGCCGATACCTGTGATCGTCGGTGACCGCGACGCGCTGCTCGACTTCCGCGAGACCGTCGGCCGGGTGACCCGTACCCGTCCCGCACGCCACCGCCACGGTTCTCCCGGCCTGGCACACAGCCATCACCGGCCAGACGCGGCCCATCCTCGACCTCCCGCTCGACTGATCCGCGAGAAGGCGGGCGGTGCGGCGTTGACGGCCGTGTCGAACCCGGGGGAATCGACCTCGGGGGAGAAGCGCACCGCCGACCTGTGGCTCAGTCACGCCCGCAACCGGGGCCGGACTGGAGGAACCTCGGCGGATCCGTCGGAGTCATCCGCGTCACGCACGCGGCCCCGGGCCTCGGGTCGCCCGGCGTGGCCGTGGCGACAGGGACCGCGTCCGGGGCGGCGAGCAGCAGCATGAACGCGGCCAGCTGGGCCAGGTCGGCCCAGCTGGCTCGAACCGGAGCGCCGCCCTCATCCGGGCCCGCGCGGAAGGTCCGACGCCGTCGTGGAGCCGCGGTCCACCGCCTATGTCCCGTCATGCGTGTCTACTCCCTCCGCCGCAGGTCCGTGGCCTGGGTGTACCCGCCTCACCTCCGGCACACTCCGAAGTCGGACGGGTGCGGAAAGTGTCGATGGGGGGTGTGGACCCCGGGCGGCTCCGGGTAAGTCCTACAGCACCCTGTCCCCGACGACACAACCCAAGCCGGCGGTGCCTTTTGCCGAGCCAAGGTTTGGCGCGGCGATTGGCCAGGATGATATTCGGCAGATCTTTTCTCATTCTCTCGACATTCTTTTCGCATCTGACGGGGACACTGACGAGCGGGCCGTGCATCGCCCTTCTCCATCTGATGGTTAAGCGTAGGCCGCCGTTCAGCGATCAAAGCCAAGTAGTCGTGGTTCCGGCGGCGGCCCTGCCAGAAAATGAGTAGAGGAGTGTCATGACTCTGAACAAGAGCCGCGTTTATGCAATGCTAGCCACGGTTCCGGCGGCTGTGACCTTCGCATTCGCAGCACCCGCCTCTGCTCAGACCGCGGTTGGCGGGCCGACCGTCGGTGGCACGACCGTCGCCGATGGCGGTGGCACCGCGGTCGGTGGGCCGACCGTCGGTGGCACGACTGTCGCCGGTGGTGGCGGTGGTACGGCGGTTGGCGGGCCGACCGTGGGTGGTACGACTGTCGCCGGTGGTGGCGGTGGTACGGCGGTTGGCGGGCCCACTGTGGGTGGTACGACCGTGGCCGGTGGTGGCGGTGGTACGGCGGTTGGTGGGCCGACCGTGGGTGGTACGACTGTCGCCGGTGGTGGCGGTGGTACGGCGGTTGGCGGGCCGACCGTGGGTGGTACGACTGTCGCCGGTGGTGGCGGTGGTACGGCGGTTGGCGGGCCCACTGTGGGTGGTACGACCGTGGCCGGTGGTGGCGGTGGTACGGCGGTTGGTGGGCCGACCGTGGGTGGTACGACTGTCGCCGGTGGTGGCGGTGGTACGGCGGTTGGCGGGCCGACCGTGGGTGGTACGACTGTCGCCGGTGGTGGCGGTGGTACGGCGGTTGGCGGGCCCACTGTGGGTGGTACGACCGTGGCCGGTGGTGGCGGTGGTACGGCGGTTGGTGGGCCGACCGTGGGTGGTACGACTGTCGCCGGTGGTGGCGGTGGTACGGCGGTTGGTGGGCCCACTGTGGGTGGTACGACCGTGGCCGGTGGTGGCGGTACGGCGGTTGGCGGGCCGACCGTCGGTGGTACGACTGTCGCCGGTGGTGGCGGTGGTACGGCGGTTGGCGGGCCCACTGTGGGTGGTACGACCGTGGCCGGTGGTGGCCGTGGTGTGGCGGTTGGCGGGCCCACTGTGGGCGGTACGACCGTGGCCGGTGGTGGCCGTGGTGTGGCGGTTGGCGGGCCCACTGTCGGCGGTACGACGGTTTCGCGGGGTCGTGGTGTGGCGGTTGGCGGGCCCACTGTCGGTGGTACGACGGTTTCGCGGGGTCGTGGTGTGGCGGTTGGCGGGCCGACCGTGGGTGGTACGACCGTCGCCTCCGGCCGAGGCGGCGGCGTCTCGATCGGTGGCATAGCGGTCGGCGGGCCGACCATCGGCGGTACGACCATCGGTGGCGCCGGTGGCACGGCGGTTGGTGGGCCGACCGTGGGTGGTACGACGGTGGCCGGTGGCCGCGGTACGGCGGTTGGCGGGCCGACGGTGGGTGGTACGACCGTCGCCGGTGGCGCTGGCGGTACGGCGGTTGGTGGGCCGACCGTGGGTGGTACGACGGTGGCCGGTGGCCGCGGTACGGCGGTTGGCGGGCCGACGGTGGGTGGTACGACCGTCGCCGGTGGCGCTGGCGGTACGGCGGTTGGCGGGCCGACCGTGGGTGGTACGACCGTGGC
>NZ_KB891115.1:0-55505 GCF_000373365.1 Parafrankia discariae | reverse complement strand
GGGCCGACCGTGGGTGGTACGACCGTGGCCGGTGGCGGTGGCACCGCGGTTGGCGGGCCGACGGTGGGTGGTACGACCGTCGCCGGTGGTGGCGGTGGCACCGCGGTTGGCGGGCCCACTGTGGGTGGTACGACCGTCGCCGACGATGGTGGCGGTACCGCTGTTGGTGGGGCGACCGTGGGCGGGACGACCGCCGCCGACTGAGAATCGCCTGGGTGGTTGAGAGCGCGCTGACGAGCGGCCCTCCCCCCGCCTCTGCCGGCGTCAAGCGGCAGCGGGCGGGACGGAGGGCCCCTCGGCGTTTCGGCGGGCGCCCGGGGAGTCCGCGCGCCGGCGACCGTCGCGGCTGGTGCTGATCCTCCGGACACCGGTGCGGAAAGTCGCGCTGAAGCCGATTCTTGTCAGGGTCACCGCACGGCTGGCGGTGCGACCGTACGTCGAGAGAAACCCGGGGGGGTTCGGCGTGCGGAACTACGAATTTCTGGCCGCGGATGAGCAGGCAATTGTTCGGATTCGACTGCACTGGGTGGTAATCGCCCGATTCGTGCTCGGGACGGCTGCCATCCTCATCGGCGTCCTGGCCCTGACCATCTATTCGGAGGCCCATGACACGGGCGCCGGTTTTCTGATCACGCTGCTGTGGTGGGTCGTGCTGGCCGCGGTCCTGCGACTGTTGTGGCACCTGCTCGACTGGCATCGCACCAGCCTGCTGATCACGAGTTCCCGGATGATCAAAGTTTCCGGGATCATCTCCCTGCGGGTCCAGAGCATCCCGCTTTCGAAGATCACCGACATCTCCTACACCCTGGATCCCAACGGCCGGGTGCTCGGCTACGGCAAGTTCGCGATGGAGACCGAGGGGGACCATTCGAGCGAGCTGGAGAAAATCGATCACGTCCCCCGGCCCGACCGGTTCTACCTGGTGCTCTGCGACAGCATTTTCGGTGGTTCCCCCGAGCCGGCCGCGGGCGATTAGCCGCCCGGCGGCCGGTTGGTCGGAGCGCTGGTGCCGAGCACCGGGCGCCGGGTGCCGAGCACCGGGCGCCGGGCGCCGGGCACGGCGTAGCCTCACACGGTGTCCCTGATCCCGCCGTTTCGGCTGGTAGCAGCCCTGTCCGCGAATCCGGCCGGCGAGATGCCCGGCGGCGGACGTCGATGACCGAGCGCAAGCCCGACTTCGCGGACCTGCTGACGCTGGAGTCCGTGGACCGCGACATCTTCCGCGGTCTGTGTCATGACGGCGCTCCGATGCGCGCGTTCGGCGGGCAGGTGGCCGCTCAGGCCCAGGTGGCCGCCGGCCGCACCGTCGAGCCCGACCGGCTGATGCATTCGCTGCACGGCTACTTCCTCCGCCCCGGCCGTACCGACGCGCCGATCGTGTACCTCGTCGAGCGAATCCGGGATGGTCGGTCGTTCACGACGCGTCGCGTCAGCGCGGTGCAGGACGGGGAGACCATCTTCTCGATGTCCGCGTCGTTCCAGCGGCCACGGGAGACCGAGGAGGCGCACCGGCTGCGGGCTCCGGACGTGCCCAGTCCAGAGACGCTGCGCCGGTGGTGGGGGCCGATCGACGAGGCCCCCGAGTACCGCCCGTTCCTGCTGATCGACATCCGTTCGACGGCGGGCGTCCCCGGGGTACCGCAGGACGGCGCGGCGGGCGGCCCGGCCGACGGCATACCGCGGCAGAGCGTCTGGGTACGGGTCGACCAGCTGCTGCCGGACGACCCGCTGTTACACGTCTGCGCGCTGACCTATCTCTCCGACCTGACCCTGGCCAGCACCGCGAGTCTGCCGTACCTGGGGGTGCCGGGGCGGCTCGACATCGTCTCCCTGGACCACGCGATGTGGTTCCACCGGCCGTTCCGGGCGGACGACTGGCTGCTGTTCGCGCAGGACAGCCCGAGTGCCGGCGGCGCGCGGGGCCTCTCCCGGGGCATGTTCTTCACCCGGGACGGACTGCTCGTCGCCTCCGCCATCCAGGAGGCCGGCCTGTTCCGCCGCTGAGGCCCGCGCGCCGCCGGTCAGCGGACGACCTCGAACACCTGCTTCTGGACGCCGTTCGGGTAGGCGTCCTGTTCGACCAGCTTCAGCATGGTCTTGTCCTTGTCGGCCTCGCTGAACAGCCGCTTCCCGGCGCCGAGCAGCACCGGGAACACCAGCAGGTGGTAGCGGTCCACCAGCCCGGCGTCGGCGAGGCTCCGGCCCAGGGTCGCGCTGCCGTGCACCGCGATCGGGCCGC
Source organism: Parafrankia discariae (assembly GCF_000373365.1). Taxonomy (NCBI): domain Bacteria; kingdom Bacillati; phylum Actinomycetota; class Actinomycetes; order Frankiales; family Frankiaceae; genus Parafrankia; species Parafrankia discariae. Next base: position 53,266 of record NZ_KB891115.1, on the reverse strand, counting down.
CCTCGGTCTCCTTCAGTTTCGCGACGTCGTCGACGGAGCGCAGGATCGTCGCCGGCCACCGCGGGTCGTCCGCGGTGAGCGTGCTGGACACGACGTAGCGCGGCATCGCGTTGTAGCCGGCGAAGTCGTCCATCGTCGGCCAGACCGGGGCGAAAGCCTCGTAGCTGGTCCGTCCCAGGAGCAGCGCCGTGGTCTCCTCCTGCTCCCGGCCCTTGATCTCGTAGGCGGCCGGGTCGAAGTCGATGTCCTTGAAGGTCCAGCCGGTGTTCCGGTAGTCCGCCTCGCCGCCCGGTCCCTCCATGACCCCGTCGACGGACACGAAGGCGGTCACGATCAGTGTGCGCATCCCGAACTCTCCTCAACTGTGTCGACCCATGCCGTGGACGTCCCGGCTCCGCGTCGCCCGCGGCTCCGCTCTGCCCGGTGCGTTCCCTGGTCAGACCATCCGACGGCACCGAACTCATCGGTGCTGGGCGGCACCGCCACGGTAGCTCCGGCATCCGTGCTCCCCCGCGCAAGCTCCGCGACGCGACCGGAGACGCGTTCGTGCCCGGCGTGGCTTTGTACCTGGGGGAACGCTCGTACACCTTCGAGGACCGCCCGCACGTCATGCCCGTCGACAGGCTCCGGGCCTCGTAAGGCTCCGGGTCTCGTAGCCCCGACGCGTGTCGCCGCCAGGGCGACCGGGTCAGCGAGCGGGCCGGTGTTGCTGGTCGAGGTAGAACTTCGCGCCGGCGCGGACGGAGTCCGGGGTCGGGGACGGCTCCCAGCCGAGTTCCCGGGTGGCCTTGCTGTGGTCGAGCGGCGGCATGAACTGCATGAAATGACCGCTCTTCCACATTTCCCGGCCCCCGTTTTCCGGGAGCCTCTGCCTTCCCGGGGCCCATTGCCGCCGTGGCCCGCTACCGGCGCGCTCGTCGCAGCAGGGGGAGCGCTCCGGTGAGGTCGGCGACCTCCGCGATCGACGTCAGGTCGGCGGGGCGGGGCCGTCCGGACCGGTTGACCCAGATGGTGGGGATGCCCAGGGCGTGGGCGCCGGCGACGTCGGAGGTCAGCGAGTCGCCGATGTGGAGCACGGCGTCGGCGGGCAGGCCGAGCAGTCGCGTCGCGCTCTGGAAGATGGCGGGGTGCGGCTTGTAACAGCGGGCGTCCTCGCTGGTGACCAGCAGGTCGAGCGGCAGCCGGTGATGGTCGATCGCGGCGCGCAGATCGGCCCGGTCGATGTTGGACACGACGCACACCGGCAGGTCGACCGCGTCCAGGAAGGCCCTGGTGTCGGCGCACAGCATCGGCTGGCGCCAGAGGTCGAACTGCGGCGTGCACAGTTCGTAGGGGTCGGCGGTGGAGCCGAAGCGGCGCAGTGTGCGGGCCAGCGACGACAGGGTGATGTCCCGCTGGGTGCGGAAGGCCTCCGCGACGCTTCTGCCGGTCTCCTCCTGGAACACGTGGCGCCAGAAGGCGCCGACCTGCGCGGCGGTCGGGTCGAACCGTCCGGCGGCGGTCAGGCGGACCTGCTCGCAGACGATGTCGATGGTGTGGTCGTCCTCGGCCACGACGGTGCCGTAGAAGTCGAGCAGGATTCCGTTGAGCACTCCCATATCGTCACGTACGGGCGGCGGCCCGTCCGCGGCCGGCGGGAGTGCCAGGCCGGTTCGTGGCCGAGGCCGACCCGGATCACGGTGGATTCGGGCTCGTCGGCCCGCCACCGCGTCGCTGGGACGACGCCGGGGTCGAGAAGTCCCCAGCCGCCGAAGAAGCGGGCGATCTGATCCGCGATCTCGGCCGGCTGGCGGACATCGCCGTGCACGTGGACCGTGCGGCCCCGCGGGCTGCTGGTGAGCAGCGCCCGGGCGTGCGCGAGCACGATCGGTACCACCCCTTGGTCGCACACACAGCCCGGCCACTGACTTGCGACCCACCGACCCTCTGAGCGCCTTCATCGAAGGACGCCGCATCAGAGTGAGCGATCCGTCCTTCCGCCGGTCGGCAGCCACCCGGTTGGAAGACCTCACCCGGCAGGTACTGACCAACCCCTGTCTGTCCGGATCAGGCGAGCCGCAGCCCGCCATCGCAGGGCAGGACCACGCCGGTGATGAATCCGTTCTCCAGGACCGCGACGATCGCCGCCGCGACCTCGTCGGGGCGGCCGTTGCGCCGGACCGGCGCTCGGCCGGCGAACTCGTCCAGCGCGGCGCGTCGAGCGTCCACTGGCAGTTCGTCCCACCAGCCGGTCTCGATGACGCCCGGGGACACCGCGTTCACCCGCCGGGGAGCGAGCTCGACGGCGAGCGGCGGCACCGCGGCCTCCAGGGCGCCGTTGACCGCGGCCAACCCCGCGGTCCCCGGCAGCGCGGCCTGGGCCGACCCCGCGGTCACCAGCGTGATCGAGCCGTCCGCGGCAAGCGTCGGCATCGCCAGGGCCACGGCCCGCAGGTGAGCGACGGACTTGCCAAGAAACGCTCCGGCCAGGTCGGCGTCGGCGAGCTCGGCCGCGGGACCGGCCCCGCCTCGCCGGGTGACGGTGACGACCAGGTCACTGATCGGTCCCGCCTCGCTGAAGAAGCGCCGCAGCGCGCCGACATCCTCGGCGTCCACCTCGATTCCCCTGGCCGATCCGCCCAGTTCCTTGACCGCCGCCTCGAGCCGGTCGCGGTTGCGGCCGCCGATGGTGACGGCCGCGCCCCGGTCGGCGAGGAGCCGGGCCGTGGCGAACCCGATCCCGGCGCTGCCGCCGAGGACGGCGACGTGACGATCTTGCGTGCTGCTGCTCGCGGACATCGCGAACCTCCATTTCCGAACGACCCGTTCGCAAACTCTACCATCAATACCGAACGGACCGTTCGGTTACGATGCGGAGGTGAATGAACAGCCCGCCCGCCGGCCCGGACGACCGCGCAGCGAGCGAGCGCGCGCCGCGGTGCTCGAAGCAACCCTGGCGCTGGCAGGAGAGGTGGGACCGGCTGGTCTCTCCATGGAGGCCATCGCGAGGCGGGCCGGCGTCAGCAAGGAGACGCTCTACCGCTGGTGGCCGTCCAAGACCGAGGTGATTTTGGATGCGATGGTCGAACGCGGGCAGCTGGGCATCCCGCTCCCCGACAGCGGCAGCCTGCCGGACGACGTGCACGCCTTCCTGAGGTCCACGATCGACGCGCTCGACGGCACCACCGCCCTTCTCCTGCGCGCGGTCGCCGCGGCGGCAGCCACCGATCAGGCGGTCGCCCATGACGTCCGAGACCGCTTCCTCATCACCAGGCGGGCCGCGCTCGAGACGCTCCTCGACCGGGCCGTCGCCCGCGGCGAGATCCCCGACGAGTACACGACGCAGCTGGTCGACTTCGTCTACGGTTCGCTGTGGTACCGACTGATCTTCGACGTCGGACCGCTCGACCACAGGTGGGCCGACAAAACAGCCGCGGCGATCACGTCGATCACGCGGCGGCCGCCGGACTGATCAACCTCGAGGTCACCGTAGCTTGGCAGCACAGAACGCCGGGATGCCGAGATCGTGAAATGAGGTCGGACAGGTGCGGATCCTGCTGCCGCCGAGCGAGGGGAAGGCCGAGAGCGGCGACGGGCCGTCGCTGCGGACGGCCGGGTTTGGCGACGGCCCGCTCGCGGGAGCCCGCGCCGAGGTCGCGCGGGCGGTCGCGGCGTTCTGCCGGGCCGACCCGAACGCGGCGGTCATCGCGCTGCGGCTGCCGGCCTCACGCGCGCGGGCCGACCTGGCCGCCAACACCGCGATGCTGGACGCACCGACGATGCCAGCGCTCGACCGATTCGTGGGCGTGCTCTACGAGGCGCTGGCTCCGGCGGCGCTGCCACCCGCCGCGCGAGCTGCGGCCAGCCACACCCTGTTCGTCTCCAACGGGGCGTTCGGCCTCCTCGGCGCGGCCGAGCCGGTGCCCGACCACCGGGTCGGCATGGCGGCGGCGATTCCCGGCCTCGGTGGCCGTACCGCACCGACCGTGCTCGCGGCCTTCTGGCGCGCCCGGCTCACGCCAGCCCTGCCCGACCTGCTCGCCTGCGCCCCGGACGCCGTCGGCGAGCACCTCGTCGTGGACCTCCGCTCGTCGGACTACGCGACCGTGCCATCCCTTTCCGGACCGATCCGCGCCAGCGCCCTGCCCGTGCGTGCCCTGACCGAGAAACTCGTCGACGGGCGCTGGGTCCGCCGTCCACTCAGCTACCAGGCGAAGCAGACCAAGGGCCTGCTGACCCGCGCACTCCTGCTCGCCGAAGCCACCGGCCGCCTGGTGAAGACCATCGACGACGTGGCCGAGGTGGCAGAGTCCGCCGGCCTCGTCGCCGAGCCACGCGGCACCGCGACCGCGCCCACCCTCGACGTCATCACCCGCTGGAACCCGACCGCCTGAACCTCCGGGGCAGCCAGCGGAAACCATCGCGGCCGGGACCAGCGCCGCGACCTGCGCGCGGTCCCGGGCCTGGAGCGAGATGCCGCGCCGCCGGTATACCGCGGTGTTGCGCCGGGTGGTCTCCGCCAACGCGAAGTTGTTCTTCCCTTCCAGCATCCGTCGGGCATCGCACCGGACACCGCTGATCGGATGCTCCGGGCGGGGGACGGTGGCGTCAGCCAGCCGAATACTACGCATTCGATACGAACTGTGGCGCATCGTGGCATTCGATGAGTCGGGTGACCTGGATCCGCGTGGCCCGTCCGCTTCTCCGGGGCAGGCCGGAAGCTCTGGGTGATCTAATAGCTACTTTCTGCTTTTCTTGACTGATTCAAGAAAAGGGGTGACCATGTGGTGGTGACCACAGCGGAGGAGATCCAGCGGATGTTGCGCGGGGCCGCGCTGCGCGTCACCCGTCCGCGGGTGGCGGTGCTGACGGCGGTCCACGCCCATCCGCACGCCGACACCGACTCGATCGTCGGGTCCGTGCGCGAGGAGCTTCCCGAGGTGTCCCACCAGGCGGTGTACGACTCGCTGCGGGTTCTCACCACGGCCGGCCTGGTCCGGCGCATCCAGCCGGCCGGCTCGGTGGCCCGTTACGAGTCGCGGGTGGGGGACAACCACCATCACGTCGTGTGCCGGTCCTGCCGGGCCATCGCCGATGTCGACTGCGCCGTCGGCTCGGCGCCCTGCCTGGTCGCCTCCGACGACCACGGCTTCTCGATAGACGAGGCCGAGGTCTTCTACTGGGGCCGCTGCCCCGACTGCTCCCCGCCGGCGACGCCCGACCGGCTCCGACCCGACCCCGACCGAACCTGACCCCCCGATCCGCTGCTGATCCGCCAACGACGGAGGATCCCGTGTCCGAGAATCACGAGACAGTTGTTTCCGAGCTGAACGAGGAGAGCGGTGGCGGCTGCCCGGTCGCGCACGAGCGGGCCCCGCATCCCACCCAGGGCGGCGGGAACCGCGGCTGGTGGCCGAACCGGCTGAACCTGAGGATCCTCGCCAAGAATCCCGCGGTGGCGAACCCGCTCGACGCGGAGTTCGACTACGCGGCGGCGTTCCTGACCCTCGATCTCCCCGCCGTCAAACGGGACATCACGCAGGTGCTCACGACGTCGCAGGACTGGTGGCCGGCCGACTACGGGCACTACGGCCCGTTCATGATCAGGATGGCGTGGCACAGCGCGGGCACCTACCGCGTCAGCGACGGTCGCGGCGGCGGCGGTGCCGGTCAGCAGCGTTTCGCGCCGCTCAACAGCTGGCCGGACAACGGGAACCTGGACAAGGCGCGTCGCCTGCTGTGGCCGGTGAAGAAGAAGTACGGCCAGGCGCTCTCGTGGGCCGACCTGATGATTCTCGCCGGCAACGTCGCCCTGGAGTCGATGGGTTTCACGACCTTCGGCTTCGCCGGTGGCCGCGAGGACGTCTGGGAGCCCGACGAGGACGTCTACTGGGGCCCGGAGACCACCTGGCTCGGCGACGGGCGCTACACCGGTGACCGGGAGCTCGAGAATCCGCTCGGGGCGGTCCAGATGGGCCTCATCTACGTCAACCCGGAGGGCCCGAACGGCACCCCGGACCCGCTGGCCGCCGCCCGCGACATCCGCGAGACGTTCCGCCGGATGGCGATGGACGACGAGGAGACCGTGGCGCTCATCGCCGGCGGCCACACGTTCGGCAAGACCCACGGCGCGGGCGACCCGGACAACGTCGGCCCGGAACCCGAAGGCGCCCCCCTGGAGGAGCAGGGCCTCGGCTGGCGGAACGCCTTCGGTACCGGCAAGGGCGCCGACGCGATCACCAGCGGGCTCGAGGGCGCCTGGACCACCACTCCGGTGAGCTGGGACAACAGCTTCTTCGAGATCCTGTTCGGCTACGAATGGGCGCTGACGAAGAGCCCCGCCGGGGCCTACCAGTGGAAGCCGAAGGACGGCGCGGGCGCCGGCACCGTCCCCGACGCGCACGACCCGGCGCGCAGCCACGCCCCGACGATGCTGACGACCGACCTCGCCCTGCGGTTCGACCCGGTCTACGAGCCCGTCTCGCGGCGGTTCCTGGAGCACCCGGACCAGTTCGCGGACGCGTTCGCCCGGGCCTGGTTCAAGCTGACCCACCGTGACATGGGGCCGGTCGCGCGCTACCTCGGCCCGGAGGTCCCGGCCGAGACGCTGCTGTGGCAGGACCCGGTGCCGGCGGTGGACCACGAGCTCGTCGACGCCGCGGACGTCGCCGCGCTGAAGGCCCGGGTCCTCGCTTCGGGGCTGTCGGTCTCCCAGCTGGTCGCGACCGCGTGGGCGTCGGCCTCGACGTTCCGCGGTGGTGACAAGCGCGGTGGGGCCAACGGCGCGCGCCTGCGCCTCGAGCCGCAGCGCGACTGGGAGGTCAACGAGCCGGACCGGCTGGCGGCCGTGCTGGGGACGCTGACCGGTCTCCAGGAGGAGTTCAACGCCGGCCGGACCGACGGCCGACGGGTCTCGCTCGCCGACCTGATCGTGCTCGCCGGCGGTGCCGCCGTCGAGCAGGCCGCCCGCGACGCCGGGTTCGACGTCGAGGTCCCGTTCACCCCGGGCCGGACCGACGCGTCGCAGGAGCTGACCGACGTCGAGTCGTTCGCGGCGCTCGAACCGGCCGCCGACGGGTTCCGCAACTACCTCGGGAAGGGCCAGCGCCTGCCGGCCGAGTACCTGCTGGTCGACCGGGCGAACCTGCTGACCCTGAGCGCCCCGGAGCTGACGGTCCTCGTCGGTGGCCTGCGGGTGCTCGGGGCGAACTTCCGGCAGTCCTCGCTGGGGGTCCTCACCGCGACGCCCGGGGTGCTGACCAACGACTTCTTCGCCAACCTGCTCGACCTTGGCACGACCTGGCGTCCGAGCGGCGAGGACGACGACGTCTTCGAGGCCCGGGACGCCGCCACCGGCGAGCTGACCTGGACCGGTAGCCGCGTCGACCTCGTCTTCGGCTCGAACTCGGAGCTGCGGGCGCTCGCCGAGGTGTACGCGAGCGACGACGCGCGGGAGAAGTTCGTGCACGACTTCGTCGCGGCCTGGGCCAAGGTGATGAACCTCGACCGGTACGACCTCTCCTAGATCCCACCGTGCGGGTGCCCCGGCCGGATCAGGCCCGGCCGGGGCACCCGCACGGTCACCTGCGGCCTCGACAGGCGCGAGGAGCAACCGATGGTTGCTTTGTCTCGGCTCGCCGGATAGCCTCACGAGCAACCAAACGTTGCGGGAGGATGTCATGGAACTCGGCACAGTCGAGCGCGAGGTCTACGTCGAGGCGGCGCCCGAGATCGTCTTCGAGGTGGTGAGCAGCCCCGACCACCTCAGGCGGTGGTGGCCGGACGACGCCCGCTACGAGCCGACGCCCGGCTCGACGGGAGAGATCGTCTTCGGTGACTGCGACGCCGGCGGGAAGGCGGTGGCGTTCACCGTCGTCGACGCCCGACCGCCGCGGACGTTCTCCTTCCGCTGGACGCATCCGGCCGGCGAGGCCGCGGCGGAGGGCAACTCGCTCCTGGTCACCTTCGAGCTGACCCCGTCGGGAGCAGGGACGCTGCTGCGGATGACCGAGACCGGCTTCCGTGAGATGGGCTGGGAGATCGCCACTCTCGAGCAGCAGTACCAGGACCACGTCTCCGGCTGGGACTTCTACTTGCCGCGGCTCGCGCCGTACGTGGCGACGCTTCAGCTGCGGCCATGAGAACCATCGTGACCGAGGGCGTCGACGACGACCTCTGGTCCGCGATCGGGGACCCCACCCGACGCCGGATGCTCGACCTGCTGCTCAGCGAGGGCCACGGCACCGCGACCACGCTGAGCCAGCGGCTGCCGGTCACCCGGCAGGCGGTGGCCAAGCACCTCGTCGTCCTTGACCGGGTCGGCCTCGTCCGTGCGACTCCGGCGGGCCGGGAGAAGCAGTACCGGGTGGATGACGCCCAGCTCGCCCGCGCGGTGGCCCAGCTGTCGTCCGTCGGGTCGGCGTGGGACGCGCGACTGCGGCGGATCAAGGGCATCGCCGAGTCGATCCAGCGCGTCCAGCGCGCCGGCGTCGCCGAGGATCAGGAGGACGGCGTCGGGTAGGTCCGTCGACGCACGAGCACCGGTTGCCCGCGCGGCCGTGAAAACGGCCGCGCGGGCGAGCCTGGTAGCGACAATGTGGCCATGGGTGTGCTGGAAGTGGTGGCGCCGAGTCTGACTGTCGTCGTCCGCGGCAACGCGCGGTGGATGATGTGGAACACCCTGCTGGCCTGGGTACCGGTCGTTCTGGCCTGCGGGTTGTTCCGGGGCGGCGCCGACCGGCGTCCGCTCCGCCCGCCCCTGTGGTGGGCCGGGTTCGTGCTGTTCGCGCTGTTTTTGCCCAACGCCCCGTACGTCGTGACCGACCTCGTCCATCTACGGGACGACGTGCTGCTGGCCGGCGGCGACGGTGCCGTGGTGACCGTGGTGCTGCCGGTCTACGCGATGTTCATCGGGTCGGGGTTCCTCGCCTACTACCTGGCGCTGGCCGGGCTGCGCCGGTATCTCGGGCACATCGGCCGAGCCCAGTGGCGCGGCCGGGTCACCGTGGCGGCACACGCGTTGTGCGCCGTCGGGATCTTCCTGGGACGGTGGGCCCGGCTGAACAGCTGGGAACCGGTCGTCAACCCGCACAGCGCGTTCGAGCGGACCGTCCTCCAGCTGTCCTGGAACTGGGCGCCGATGCTGATCCTGGCCACCTTCCTGGTGGTCTGGATCGGCCATTTCGTGACCGGCGCGGTTGTCGGGGCCGCCTGGGACGCCGCCCTGCGCGGAGCCCGACGGCTGCGCGTCCTCTGACCTGTCGCCGCGTCAGGGGCCCGTCGAGCGGCTCGTCGAGAGAACGCCCGAGAGCGGTCGGTGAACAGTGGAGCTCGGGGGCACAGTAGTGTCCTGCGCCCAGCGTCGCAAGCCATCGCCGGCGAGGGCTTGCGTAACCCCGAGGCCCGACCTGCTGGGGACGGCCGGTGCCGGTGCCGGCGTCAACCCGCGCCGGGGGCGGCACGCTCGAATCTCCAGGGGAAATCGCCCGTGGGACCCTATATCGGGCCTGTGAAGTCAAATCTTGGGACTGGGTTTCCCGCGGGATCGGCAACGACTTCCTGGAAATGTTTCAGCGGTCGAACCCACAGGTCGAACTTGCCGTAGAGTGCTCGATAAACAACGAGGAAATCCTCCGTCTCGCTGTGTCGTGCGACCGCTGTCACCAGGTAGAGTCCGCCCTTGAAGTGACGGTAGACTCCGGTGCCGACACCGGATGGTCGTATCGGATCGGTCGATGGTCGCCAGTTGTGAATATTCCTGAGCGTAAAGTTTCTGATGTCCTGTCGATCCTTGTCGAATGCCTCCAACAGCCATTGGTCGTACTCTGGATGCCAGTCCGTCCGACCGTGCCAGACCCGCTCGGGCCGGACCAGTCGCTCCTTCCGTTCGCCGCGATGGTTTGTGTAGTCAAGGGTGATCCACGGCTCCGATGCGGATGTCATCCAGCTTCCTCCGCGGTCGAGGGTGCGGTGCATGATGATCTGGTTATACGGGCTGGTCGAGGCCGAGGTGCGTCCGGAGGACATCGCGTATCCTGCCGCGCTCCGTCGGTATCCCGTCCAGTGGCACCATGCAGTGGGGGCGGTAGCTCCCGCCCTCGTCCGAAGGTCCACATTCTTTTTCGTCGGTAGTGCCTTGTCTCGCCCATGCTGCACCGTCGCTCGCCCGACATGGTCGTCAGTTCGCCCCATCTCCCGGCGAGCTTCCGCGCTCATGGCGACGCATCACGTTACTGATCTTACCGGGGTATCGGTCAGGTCGAACGGAGCCCGCGGACCTGGTGCGCGAACCGTGACCGCGCGGTGAGGCGCACGGCGGGCAGGTTTGCGTCCTCGATGAATCCGCGGGAGTTCGTACCGTGCGGCGGGCGCCGAACTCCAGGGGACTACCGGGGGCCGGGCCGAGGGTCTGGCTCGTGCCGCCCGGAGACGATCCAGGTGCCGGCGATGATGAGGAGAGCGAAGAGCAGCAGTCCCGCGCCGAACAGGACGAGCAGGAGCGCGCGGTCGCGCAGCGGAAGGGTGCCCACGAGGGTGATCTGGAGTGAGCCGACGGCGAACGCGATGGCCGCGGTGAAGACGGTGACGAGCTCCACGGCGCGGATGGCGGAGGCCTGCAGCGTCCGGCGGAGGTCCCGGTTGGCGGTGTCCTGGTCGCGCCAGCGGGCCTGCTGGCCGGCGGTCCACGCGGTGAACTCCAGACCCTTTTCGATGATGTCGCGTTCGCGCAGGTACTGCTCCTGGAGCAGGGCGTGGCTGATCCGGGTCCCGATCGCGGGCAGCAGGCGCAGCGCACTGTCGACGCTGGCCAGAGCGTCGGCGTGGTCGCCGCACAGGCGCTGGCCGCACGCGAGGCGGAACAAGAAGAGATGGTCGTCGGGGAACTCCGTGACGGCCGCGGTGGCACGACGGCGCAGTTGCTCTCCCCGTTCGGGGAACGGTGGGGCGGCGGCCAGGGCGTTGAGGCAGACGTCGACGACGGTGCGGGACCGGGGGACGGCGTCCCAGGCCGTGTCGAGCAGGTCGAGGGCGTGCGCGGTGGTGATGGTGCGGCTGCCGAGAGCGGCGAAGGCGCGCAGCGCCGTGAACAGCGGGTCGTCCTGGTGGTGGCCGGCGGCGACGGCGAGCAGGGACGATCCGAGGAACTGGTGCAGTTCGTCGAACATGAAGTTCGCGCGCAGCTTGCCGGCGTGGTAAACCGTGGCGAAGTAGCAGATGTCCGCGGAGCCCTGGAACGCCTCGACGATCCGGCCGGTGGCCAGGGTGAGGTCGTGGCGGGACTCGACCGTGTCCTTGGTGATGAAGGCGTAGCCCAGCGACCACTTCTCGATGATGTCCGGCCGGATCGCCGCGTCGTCGGTGTGGTCGTACAGCCAGCGGGCGCAGCGGGCCGCGACCTCGACGGTCGGCTCGCGCAGGAACCTGCGGCGCCAGTACCGGTCGGCGCAGATCAGCCAGGGGTCGGTGCCGAAGTCCGCTGACGGGATCCGGAAGGGCGGCTCGAGGTCCGCGTCGATCAGTTCGGCGGCGACGACCTCGCAGACCCGGTCCAGCTCGCGGGAGTCGACTGAGGCCGCCTGGCCGAGCCGCGCGTTGATCGATGCGACGTCCATGAGCCCCCTCCGTCGGATCTTCCCGGGATATGTACCACACGGAAGCGGGTCGGACCGGTACATACTGCGAACATGCGGGTCGATGTGGTCACCGCGGCGCACGCCGAGTACGCGGACTACCTGCCCGCGGCGTGGGACTCGCTGCACCGGCAGCGCCATCCGCACTGGACGTGGCGGGTCCAGGTCGACGGGCCGCCCGGCGCGGTTCTCGACGCGCTGACCGGTTGCGGGGCGGCGGCTGACGGCCGGGTCCGGATCTCCGCGCACGGTACGCGGGAAGGCCCCGGGGTCGCCCGCAACATCGCTCTCGGCGCGTGCACCGCGCCGCTGGTCCAGAACCTCGACGCCGACGACGAGCTCGAGCCCGGCGCGCTCGCCGCCCTCAGCGGCGCGCTCGCCGCGGATCCGGTGGCCGGCTACGCCGTCGGCCACGCCCGCGACCTGCACCTGGACGGCACCCTGCACACCGCCCCGTTGGCGGTGCGGCCCGGGCCGCTCGCCCGCGGCGCGCTGGCGGTGGCATGGGCGGCGGCCCTGCCCGACCGCACCCTGCCGCCCGTGCACCCGGCCGGGGTGATGTGGCGCCGCAGTCTGCTCCTGACCGTCGGGGGCTGGGCGGCGCTGCGCGGCGTCGAGGACACCGCGACGCTCATCGCCGGCTCCGCGCTCGCCACCGGAGTGCTGCTGGACGTTCCCACCCTGCGCTACCGCCGCCACGACGCACAGCGTTCCCGCCGGAACGGCAATTTCTCCGGGGGGGGGGATCAGTATCTGTTCATCTGGCAGCGGGCGTCCCTCCTCGCCGAGGGGCCTGCCTGGGAAGAACGGAACTCGCGCCACTGAACTCCGGCCACGGCTGACAGCGCCGTCGTTCGGTTAGGTTTACGATTTCCTGCGGTATCCGACTCCCTGGCCCGAGGAGGAACGGTTCGCCGTGTCAGGATCGCGCGAGAACCCGATGGTCAACTTCCGTTCGCACGAGGTGAACACCGGCAGCGCCGCGGGTGCCCGGGCGGACTTCGAGCAGATGATCGCCCAGCTGGTGGATGCCTTCCATCCCGGCGCCCGGCAGGTGAGCGCCAATCCCGGCGACGGCGGCATCGATGTCTTTCACGGCCGGCTTGACGACCGGATCGTCGTCTGGCAGTCGAAGTACTTCATGCCGCAGGTCGCGCACGCTCACCGCGGGCAGATCAGAGAGTCTTTTGCTTCCGCGCAGAAGAATGCCCGCACGCACGGCTATCGGATCGACGAGTGGATACTGTGCGTTCCCAGCTCCATGGATCATCCCACCACACTCTGGTGGGATGGCTGGCGACGGGCCCGGCAGACCGAGACATCCACAGAGATTGACATCTGGGACGAGACCAGACTTCGGAGCCTGCTCGCGAGGCCGCCGGCGGCCTCGGTGCTCACGGCGTACTACCCGCCGCCCGGCGGGCCGCGATCGCCGTCCCCCGGCCCGAATGCTGGGATCACCGTGCCGTCCCTGGATACCGGAGCGGGCGCGACGGCGCCTGCGCACTCGATCGACCGCCGCCCCCGTGCCGGCGAGACAGTCCGGATCGCCGGCTGCCGGTGCCTGCTGCACGGCGATCCGCAGGAGTGGCGGGGCGGTGACGCCTGGGTGCTGCGCACGGGCGCGGCCATGGTCATGTCGGCGCCGTCCGGCCCGGCCCGGTTTCGTCAGGTACTTATCCGACGGCCCGATCCGGCGGCGGAGGCACACGCGGCGGCGATCGACACCCAGCGGCGTCTCCTCGGCCGGATCGGCGGCCGCGACGGCCTGCCCCGGCTGGTCGAGGGCCGGGTCGGCCCGACCGAGGCCGCCGTCGTCTCGGCCCGGCCGGCAGGCCGGACGTGGCGGGAGGTGTTCGGCCCGGTGCATCCGGCCCGGGCCCGCCCGCTGGACCGCGTGACCGCCGCCGCCCTCCTCGCCGTTGCCACGGGAGTCGCCGACGTCCTGACCAGGCTGCACGAGACCGGGCACAGCCACCGGGCCCTCACACCGGACGGGGTGGTGCTCCCCGGCCCGGGGCGCGCGCCCGTGCTGCGGGACGTCGGCCTGGCCGCCGTTCCTCGCCAGCCCGGTGAAGGGCCCGCCGAGTACCGCGCGCCGGAGCAGGAGCGTCTCGGGTTCCACCGCCCCGAGGTCGGGTTCCGCACCGACATCCACCGGCTCGCCGCCATGACCTACCACTGCCTGACCGGACGGCCGCCGGCCCTCGGGGGTGCGGCGCCGCTGCGAGCGTTCGGGCTCGACCTCCCCGCTGAGCTGGACGACGCGCTGCGCACCGCCCTCGATCCCGATCCGGACCGGCGGCCGTCCCGGCCGGGCCTGCTCCTCCCGGCGCTGCGGGCCGGTACCGACCACCTCTCGCGGGCCGGGCGTTGATGGCGATCGCCGACGTCACGCTGCCGAGCGGGATCGCGGTGGCGCCGAGCGCGCGGATGGTGGAGAAGATGGCCAGCGCCCGCGTCCGGGGCGACGACGACCTCGACCCGGAAGGCTTCGTTCACCAGCTCGGTCGGATGGCCGGTTCGGGTGTCCCGGCCCGGCTGGAGACGAGCAGCGGGCCGGGTAACGGGAAGCAGGGCTCGGTGACGCTGCGGGTGTACACCGACACCCACATCGCGCTGCTGCGCCCCTCCGGCCGCGACGACGGCTACATCCTGGTGCACGTGGGCCGGTGGAGCTTCCAGGACCACCGAAGCCTCGCCCAGGGTTTCCTGCGCGTCCGCTGTCCCCGGTGGACCCTCTTTCCACAGGTCAGAAACATGCCGGCGGGCGGCAGAAACCACCTCGGTGCGCTGACCGAGGCCTGGGCGGCGCTACGTGCGTCGGCGCAGCCGGCCGGCCGGATGCCCGACCGGCACCAGGACTACCTCGACACGGTCGAGCGGATCATCCTGCGGACCAGGGACCTCGAACGGGAGCGGCTCGCCGCCACCCGGATTCTCTACCGGGCCCGGCGGGCGACCCGGGAACAGCGGTACTCCGCCCGCGGTGTCTACGAGTTCCGGCTGGTCGACAGGTGCCAGCTCGCCGAGGGTACGCAGATCCAGATCAACGACGACCGGGACCTGCGCGGGGTGATCCTTCGCGCCGAGAACCTCGACGTGACGGTCCGGTTCGACGGCGTCCCGGACTTCGCCCGCATCCCGGCCCAGGGGACACTCAAGGTGCTCCCGAGCGACGTCGTCTACCGGGCGCAGCTGGGGGCGGTGGCCGTCCTGCGGGACGGCGAGGCCGCCAATCCCCGCCTGCTGGCGACGCTGGCGGAGCACCGCGTCCTGCGGTCGCCCCCGCCGGACCGGTCGGCGCTGCCGAGCCGCCCACTGGACGGCGGCCAGCTCGACGCGTACCAGCGCGCGCGGGGCGAACCGGACCTGCTGCTGGTGCTGGGCCCGCCGGGCACCGGGAAGACCTGGACCATCACCGAGATGGCCATCGCCGAGGCCGCGGCCGCCCGAGGCGGCACGGGTGGTCCGCGCCGTGTCCTGGTCACCTCGCAGAGCAACCGGGCCGTCGACAACGTCCTCAGGGGCCTGGCCGGCCAGCTGCGCTGCGTGCGGGTCGGCAACCCGGAGGCGCTCACCGGCCCGGCTCGCGAACTCACCGCCGAGGTCCAGGTCGAGGCACTGAAAGACGACATCCTGCGGTACACCGAACCGATCGGGTCGGCGCTGGCGCCGTTCACCAGCGCCGGCACCAGAGCCTCCGAAGACGACGCCGGGGCCCGCTGGCGCTGCTGCGCGCGCACCTCGTCGAGGCACGGCAGGCCGACGGGGACGTCCACAGCCGTGACGCCGAGCTGGACGAGGTCACCCGGCGGCTGCGGGCCCCGCTCGAACCGGAGATCGCCCAGGCTCAGGCCCAGGCTGACCGGTTCGAGGCGGCGGCGGCACGGCAGCGGGACCGGCAGGGCCGCGCCCGGCGCCGGTATGAGAAGTCTGCCGGTCGGCGGGTCGCTGGCTGGTGGGCGGCGTTTCACCGTCGCGGTGTCGACCGGCGCCGGCGCGCGTTGGCCGCTGCCGACGTCCGGGTCGACGCCGCGGAGCGCGAGCTCGCGGCGGCCCGGGCGGAGCACGACGGCATGCTGGAGCGGGTCATGGTGCTCGTCACCCGGGACAGCACCGGCGGCCGGCTGTTGGCTGAGCGGGAGTACGCGTGGGGACGCCGTGAACGGGCGCTCACCCAGGCCATGCGGACCGCGGAGCCGCTGCGCGCCCAACTGGAGTTGGCCGGCTGCGGCCCGGTCCTGCCCGACGGCGCGACCGGCAGCGCCGCCGGGGGCGAGGCCGACGGCGTCGCCGGGTGGGAACAGCGCGAGCGGATCCTGCTCGACGCGGTCGAGCTCGCCCGCACCCGCGCGATCCTGCTGGACGACTGGCGTGACCGGATTCCCACCGCGGACGAGGAGCTCAAGCACGAACTGGTCGGCTACGCCGACGTCATCGCCGCGACCTGCATCGGAGTCTCGACGAAGAAGCTGCTCAGCGGGCTGGATTTCGACTTCGCCATCGTCGACGAGGCGGGGCAGATCGCCCTGCCCGACCTGTTGGTCCCTCTCGTCCGGGCCCGGCGGGCGGTGCTCGTCGGAGATCACAAGCAGCTGCCGCCCTACCTGGACAACGATGTCGCCCAGTGGGCGCAGGGGCTCGTGCCGGGGACGGACCTGTCCGCCGCGGCGGTCGCGGAGACCCAGGACATCGTCGGGCGCAGCGAGTTCGAGCGGCTCTTCGAGCGGATCGGGGCGGAGCACGGCGTGACGCTGACGACCCAGCGCCGCATGCCGGCGACGGTCGCGACGTTCATCTCGCGGGCCTTCTACGGCGGCGTGCTCGCCACGGACCATCCCGGCACTGGACCCGACCCGCTGTTCACGAGCCCACTGGCGTTCATCGACACCTCCGACCGGCCGCCCCCGCAGCGGTCCGAGACACGCGCCGGCGCGAACGGGGGCATCAGCAACCGGCTGGAGGCGGATCTGATCGCGGCTCTGCTCGCCCGCTACGCCGGCCATCACCGGGACTGGGCGGTGATCGTCCCCTACCGGGAGCAGGTCCAGCTCCTGCGGCGGACCCTCATCCGGCGGCTGGGCGGCCCCGGTGCGGTCGAGGACAATGTCGGCACCGTGGACGCGTTCCAGGGCAACGAGCGTGATCTGATCGTCTACGGATTCACCCGCAGCAACCGCGACGGGACGGTCGGATTCCTCAGCGAGCTGCGCCGCCTCAACGTCGCGATGACCCGTACGCGCCAGCAGCTCGTCCTCGTCGGCGATCTGGACACGCTCGGGCGATCGCGGGACGACGGCTTCCGTGACCTCGTCGGGGAGCTGCGGGCCACGCTGTCGACCGTGGGTGACCTGCGCGGCTCCCGGGAGATCGAGACGTGGCTGCACGGTGCCGCCGGGAGCACACGGTGACCCGCCCCGCGGCCGGCGGGGCCGGCGACTGGCTGGTGTTTCCCGACTATCGGGCCCTTGAGCTGGTCATGGCGATGCCGGGGATCCGCCCGCTGCGGATCTTCTCGGTGCGCTGGCCGCTGTGGCAGGTGGAGGCCCAGGCGACGTTCGAGGACAGCCAGCCCTTCGACGTCGTCGACCACTACCTGCTGCGGGGGATCGTCGAGGGCCGGCTGAGCACGGAGGCCGAGCTCGCCCGCTTTTTCGGACTGTCCGGATCGCTCGTGGCCCGCGGGATCGAGCATCTCGTCCACATCGGCCACCTGCATCGGGACGGCCCGGACCGGGAGGTGCTGCGACCGACGGATCTGGGGGCTGCCTCCGTCCGGGACGGCGTGCGCTACGTCCTGAAGGAAAGCCGCCAGCTTCTGATGTTCGACGCCTTCACCCACAGTCCCTTCCCCCGGGCGCACTACGACGGCGCGGTGCGCGTCGTGCTGGACGGGGAACGGACCACGGGAGACGGACGTGACTGGTTCCGACCGTTGACGTCCCTTCGGCCGTTCGAGTTCGACGCGGTGCGGGCGCTGGGATCACGGCCGGACCGGCAACGGTTCAACGTGCCCGGCAGGCTGCGGAACCTGCATCCGGTGAACGCCGTCGCCGCCTGGCTGCCGGCCCATCTCGTGCTGGCCGAAGGGGCCAGGGTGCTGGCCTTCACCCAGGCCGCGCAGGATCGCGACCGGTTCCTCGAGGAGCTGTGTGGGTACGCGCCGCAGGTGGTGCACGCTCTTGCGAACGAGCGCGGCGCCGACGCGCGCCAGACCTGGGTGGAATGGCTGCGCGCGCAGGGCCTGGGCCAGGCGCGGCTGACCGACCTGCCGAACGGGATCTGGCGGGCGACCCTCCCGGCCCACGCGTTCGGCCCGGCACCCCGCCAGCCCCTGCATCGGCTCGGGTCCTTCCAGGTGAGGAACACCCGTTTTCTGCAGCTGTGGTGCGACGACGAACGGGCTCGGGCGGCGGCGGTGCGTCAACGGGCCCTGTCGATCTCCCGCCGGTACGGAATCAGCCGGGGGGAGTTCGACGACTCGGTCGCCTCCGTGGCGAACCTGCTGGAGGTGCTGGTCCCCACCTTCGACGAACTGCTCGACTACGCCGCCGCCTCCGGCACCGCCGCGCAGCTGCGGTCCCTTGAGGCTCTGGCGTCAGATTCATAGATCTGGGCGCTCCCTGCCGCACGCCAGTGGCGCTGACGCATCTGCGGTGTGGGGGAGGTGGCCGTCTCGCCCGACAACAGACGGTCACGGGTGGGGATCAGCGCGCCGCCGTATCACGAGCCCAGTCCGCCGCCAGTCGGAGATACCAACGAGGAGGCCCTCGTCGTGAACGCTCCGGAAGCCGCCCGTCCCCTGTACCCGCCACGCCCCCAGAACACCGTCGAGGAGCTCTTGGCGGCCAAGGGTACCCAGCCCATCCGGTCCCTCGACGACCTTGCCGCCGACACCTTCGACTCCGACGAGGAGCTCGACGAGTTCCTCGTCCTCACCTACGCCGAGCGTCGACGCGACGTCGCCTGAGCCGGCGCTGTGCAGCCTGTCGTCCTTGACACCGCCAGCGGCGACCGGATCTCTCTCTTGGTGATCTTCGGGTGAATGGGAATGACGCGCACGATCACACTCCGGCTCTCGGACGAGGCCTACGAGGCGGTCAAGCGGTACGCCGAGGCTGAGCACACGTCGATGAACGCCTGGGTGGAGGGCCTGCTCGACGCGGAGGACATGCGCCGACGTTGCGCCGCGCACGGGGCCTGGATGCAGGCCAACCCGGCGGTGACCCGCGCGGCTCTCTCCTTCGGCGCGGCCAATCAGCGGTCTCTCGGGGCGGCGGGGCTCCCCAACCTCGCGGGTACCGCCGAGTGAGATCGCCGCGCCGCGGTGAGATCTGGACCGTGGCCACCGGCTCGGCACCACAGGCGGTGCTGGTCATCAGCTCCACGATCTACAACGAGATCGTGGGTGAGCCCACCGTGCTGGTCGCCATGGTCGTGGAGCACGCCACCGCCGAGGGATTCTGCGTCGATCTCGGCGAGGGGCAGTGGGCTGTGATGGGTCTGGTCACGTTCGTGGCCAAGGCCGGCCTGGGGGAGTGCCTGCGCCGAGTCGACCTGCAGACGCTCACCGACGCGGACAACATGCTGTTCAAGATTCTCGCCACGCCCGAGAAGTGACCGTCCCGCCGCCGGCCCGGCGGGACGGCCGTCTCCGGCCGCGGCCGCGGCGGGGCCCTCCTGGCGTCAGGGAGCGGACATCGAGACCCGGCGGGCCCGCCAGGACAGCGGCGATCAGTGGGAAGCGCCGCTCAGAACGGACCCGATGCCGGCGAAGGAACCCACGCCGAGAACGGACGCGGCCGAGCCGACCGAGCCGATCGACAGCACCGAGCCGATCGAACCGATGGAGAGTACGGGGCCCTGCGACCACAGGGACAGGACGGAATCCTGAAAACCGACCGACCATCGTGAGCCGTTACCGGAACCATCGGAACGCATGCCTTCATCATCCCGCGGCCAGCCCGCCACCGCTGGCCCATTTCGGCGCGACGATCAGTGCACGACGACCGGGGCTCCGTCGCTGTTGTCCCCGCGCCGGACCAGGAGGGCCAGCCCGGCCGCGACGAGCGTCGCGATGCCGGCGACCACGAGAGAGACGTGCAGGCCGCTCATGAAGGCCGCATGGCTGCCCGCGGTCACCGCGGCCTGGACGGATTCCGGCGCCCCGGTCACCTGGGGCGCCACTCCCTGGCTGATGAGCTGCTCCGAGTCGGTCAGCCGGCTCGCGACCTCGGCGGGGGCGCCGGCGCCGGTCAGCTTGTCGACCATGACCGATGCCACCCGGCTGCTGAGCACCGAGCCCAGGACGGCCGTTCCGACGACCCCGCCGAGCTGCAACGCCGTGGTCTGCAGGCCGCCGGCGACCCCGGCGTCGTCGACCGGGGCGTTGCCGACGATCGCCTCCGCGCTGGCCGTGATGACCAGCCCCATCCCGATGCCGAGCATCAGCAGCGACGGCCACACGGCGTTGAAGCCGGAACCGGGGTCGAGTCCGGTCAGCAGGAGCAGCGCCGTCCCGGACAGCAGCAGGCCGATCACCATCGGCGGGCGGGGCCCGAACCGCTCGGTGGCGCTGCCGGCGATCGGCGACATGATCATCATTGCCAGGGTCAGCGGCAGGATGCGGACGCCGGTCTCGATCGGCGAGGTGTGCTGGACGTTCTGCAGGAACAGCGTGACGAAGAACAGCACGCCGAACAGCGCGAAGAAGTTGATGACGAGAACCGCGCTGCCCACCGAGATCGACCGGTTGCCGAACAGCCGCATCGGCAGCAGGGGAGCGGCCACCCGGATCTCGATCACCACGAACAGTGCCAGCACGGCCAGCCCGGCGAGGACGCAGGCGATGGTCTTCGGGTCTGTCCAGCCCCAGGTCGACGCCTTGATCAGGCCGAACACGACGGCGACCAGGCCGCCGGAGAGGGTGATGATGCCGGGGATGTCGTGATGCTGCCCGGTGCTCTCGCTGCGGGATTCGCGCAGCACCGCCAGACCCACGGCCAGCGCGATCGCGCCCATCGGCACGTTGATGTAGAAGACCGACTCCCAGCTCACGTGCTCGACGAGCAGGCCGCCGATGATCGGTCCGCCGGCGATCGAGATGGACGACGCGCCGCTCCAGATGCCGATGGCCCGGTTCAGCTCCCTGGGCGGGAACGCGCCGCGCAGGATGGCCAGCGTGTTCGGCATCAGCATCGCTCCGAACACGCCCTGGAGCGCCCGGAGCGCGATGATCCCGACGATGTCGCCGACCAGACCGATGGCCAGCGAGGTGAGCCCGAACCCGACCACGCCGATCAGGAAGATCCGCTTGCGGCCGTACCGGTCGCCGAGCTTGCCGCCGAACACCAGCAGGGCGGCCAGGGCGAGCAGGTAGGAGTTCGTGATCCATTGCAGGTCGGTCAGTGAGGCGCCGAGATCCTCGGCGATGCGCGGGTTCGCGATCGAGACGACCGTGCCGTCCAGGCCGACCATGATCACGCCGAGGGCGACGCTCGCCAGTGTCCACCAGGGATTGCCCCGCCGGCCGCCGGCGTCCTCCGCCCGCGCGGACCGCGTCCGCTGATCGTCGGCGATGACGGGCTGTGACATTGCGGAAATCCTTTCGCCGGACATGCGGGTGGCCGTGCCGATCGGGATAAACGGAGGAGATCTTCCGGATAACCTTAGCAGGTTAAGTGGAGAGATACCTCCGTATATAAAGGTAGGCTCGTCACATGGACAGTGCGCGACGCGGCGGAAACCGTGTGGCGACGGCTGGGCGAGCCGGGAAGGTGGTCCCCGCACTGCGGGTCGACGCGGAACGTAACCGCGAACGCATTCTGCGGGCTGCCGAAGAGGTCTTCGCGCAGCGCGGTATCGACGTCGGTCTGGAGGAGATCGCCCGCCGGGCCGGAGTCGGGATCGCCACGCTCTACCGACGTTTCCCGACCCGGGCCGACCTGCTCGAGGCGAGCTTCGAAGGAAAGATCCGCGAATACCTGGCGGCGGTGGACCAGGCGTTGGAGAACCCGAGCGCCTGGGCGGGTTTCCGGCAGCTCGTCGAGTACCTGTGCGGCGCGCAGGCGTCCAACGCGGGCCTGCGTGACCTGATCACCCTGCGTTTCCCGCCGTCCAGCGCGGTCGAGGAGCTCAAGACGCAGGCGCACTCCGGCCTGGAAGAGCTCATCGCGCGGGCCCGGCGGGAGGGCACGCTGCGGCCGGACTTCGTCGCCGCCGACATCGGCATCCTGCTGCTCGCCAACGCCGGCCTGGTCACCGCGACCCGGGAAGCGGCGCCCGACGCCTGGCGCCGCTTCGCCGCCTACCTGCTCGACGCGTTCCGCGCGGAGGGCGCCGCCCGCACCGATCCGGTGCCGGCCGCGCCCACCCCGGAACAGGTCGAGCGCTCCGTACAGAGCATGGTCCCGACCGTCCGGCGCGGCTAGGCGCCGGGCGGACAGTACGCACCGGACGGCACGCACCGGTCGGCACGCACCGGACGGTCGCGACGCGGTCGAGGGAACAACGGCCCGGCGCGCCGCCACCGCGTCGTCGGAGCGCGCCATGAGGCCGGCGGGCTACCGCTCCCGGAGCTGGTCGCCGCGCGCCGATGACCGCCCAGAGTCCGGCACTCGGCTTTCGCCGTCATCCTTCGGCTTCACGACAAGCTCGCCGTCGGAGTCCGTGTCAACGGTGTACGCGCTTACGCACGGGCCTCCGTCGCTGGTCTCGGCGCCGGTCCGGAGGTCGTAGGTGAGGCCGTGGAGCGGGCAGACGACGACGTTGTCGTCGATCAGGCCGTCGGCGAGCGGGCCACCGCGGTGCGGACATGCGGCGGACAGGGCGCGAAGCGTCCCGTCCCGGAGGCGGAACACCGCGACCTGCTCGTCGCCGACGACGACGGCACGGCCTTCCCCGGCCGGTATCTCGGCCGCCTTCATCTGTCACCTGCCCTCGGCAGGACGGTCAGCGGCAGAGCGGTCCGGAACTGGCCGGGAGTCGCCGGTTCCGCGCCGTCCTTCCACGGATCCCGGTAGGCGTTGACCGCTTTTTCCATCTGCTCGTCGAGCCGGGCGGCGATCCCGTCGGTGTCCTCGACGACGACCGCGCGAATGCGTTCGATACCGACGCGGGGGACCCAGGCGTAGGTGCGTTCGAGCCACCTGGCGTTCTCGCGGTAGTACTGGAGGAAGCGTCCGGCCAGCTCGACGACGATGTCGGGGTCGTCGACAGTGGCGAGGAGATCGCCTTTGCGGATGTGCGCCCCGGCGGCTCCACCCACATAGATCTCCCATTTTCCGCCGTCCACGGCCACCACTCCGAGATCCTTGCACAGCGCCTCGGCACAGTTGCGTGGACATCCGGTGACGGCGAGTTTCATCTTGGCTGGCCCGGCTATTCCCTGGAATCTCTCCTCAATCCTGATGCCGAGCGCGGTCGAATCGCCGACCCCGAAGCGGCAGAAATCGCTCCCGACGCACGTCTTAACGGTGCGGAAACTCTTGCCGTACGCGTAGCCGGACGGCATCCCGAGATCGGCCCAGACGGCGGGCAGGTCCTCCTTGCGTAGGCCGAGCAGGTCGATCCGCTGTCCGCCAGTCAATTTGATCATGGGGACGGAATACTTCTCCGCCACGTCGGCGATAGCGCGTAGCTGCTCGACGCTCGTGACACCGCCCTTCATCTGCGGCACCACCGAGAACGTCCCGTCCCGCTGGATGTTGGCGTGCACACGGTCGTTGATGAAACGGGCGTCGCGTTCGTCGACGAACTCATCGGCCCACATCATCTCCAGCAGCGAGGCCAGGCCCATCTTCGACTGGGCGTCCTCCTTGCCGTCCGGGACGAGCGCCGCGAACACCGAGGACACGGAGTACAGCCGAAGCTCGCGGATCTTCTCCATGAGCTCGGACTTCTCGTACGGCACGCCGGGGACGTACCAGTTCGCCGACGGGTCGACCTCGACGCTGCCGCCGGCGGCCCATTCGACGACCTGTTCCACCAGGCCCCGGCAGGAGCCGCACCCCTTCCCGGCCCGAGTCCTGGCCATGACGCCCGACACGCTCCGCTCGCCACCTCGGACGCAGGCGACGATGGTCTTCTTGCTGACACCGTTGCAGTTGCAGACCTGCGCGTCGTCGTCGAGCTCCGCGGCGCCGACCGCCACCTCGGGCGTACCGAGGTCGAACATCAGGGAGATGCGCTCGTCGGGAAGCGGCAGACCGCGGTCGAACGCCTGCATGAGGAACGCGACTTTACTGGTGTCGCCCAGCAGGGTGGCGCCGATCAGCTTTCCGTCCCGGACGATGATGGTCTTGTATATCCCTCGTCCGGGTTCGGAGAACTGGACGAACTCGTCGTCGGGGCGCTCGGGGCTCTTGACCCCCATCGACGCCACGTTCACTCCGGCGACCTTGAGTTTCGTCGCCATCCGCGACCCGGTGTAGCGCGCGGTGGGGTCGCTGCCGGTGAGGTGATCGGCGAGCACCGCGGCCTGCTCCCACAACGGGGCGACGAGCCCGTAGACCTGGCCACGGTGCTGGGCGCATTCACCTACGACATAGATGTCGTCGTCATCGACCGAGCGCATGCGGTCGTCCACGACGATGGCGCGTTCGACGGAGAGCCCGGCCCGCTGGGCCAGCCCGACGTTGGGCCTGATCCCCGCGGACACGACCAGCATGTCGCAGGGGATGGACGTTCCGTCGGCCAGCCCGAGTCCGGTGAGCCGCCCGTTCGCGACGACGATTCCGCTGGTACGGGCGTCGGTGTGGACGGTGATGCCGAGGCCCTCCACGGAGCGGCGCAGGATGGCGCCCGCGGTGTCGTCGAGCTGCGCGTTCATCAGGGTGGGGGCCAGGTGTACGACGGACACCCGCAGCCCCCGGCTCTGCAGGCCGCGCGCGGCCTCGAGGCCGAGCAGCCCGCCGCCGAGGACGACGGCGTGCCGGGCCTGCCGGGCGTACTCGAGAATGGCGGTGCAGTCGTCCATGCTCCGGAACCCGAACACGCCGGGGGTCAGGGTCTTGTCGTCGGCCCACAGACCGTCCATGGGCGGAAAGAACGAACGGCTCCCGGTCGCGATCAGCAGCCGGTCGTAGCGCAGGGACGTGCCGTCGTCGGCGTCCACGACACGCGCGAACCGGTCGACGCGCACCACCCGGACGCCCGCGCGCAGGTCGATGTCGTTGTCGGCGTACCAGTCGATCGGGTTGAGGTAGATCTCCGAGGTGTCCTCGGTCCCCGCGAGGACGTTGGACAGGGAGATCCGGTTGTAGTTGCCGTAGGGCTCGTCACCGAAAACGGTGATGTCGAACTGGGCCGCGCCGCCGCGGCGCAGGATCTCCTCCAGCGCGCGCGCACCGGCCATGCCGTTGCCGATGACCACCAGCGTGGCCTTGTCGGACGGTGTGGGTGAGAGCGTGGGCAGGTGGTTCATCATGGTCATCGGAATCTCCTGGCCGCGTGGGGTGAGCTCAGACCTCTACGAGTCCGACATCGACGATGACGGTGGCGGTGACGCCCTTGGGCGCCGCGGCGAAGACCTCGAGCACGGAGTCGGACAACAGATCCTCGACCACGCGTAGCGACACATGTGTCGATCCCCGGGCGGCGATCGGGAAGTACCGCATCGCGACGCCGTCGCGGACCAGGGTCAGATAGATGACCTCGTCGCTGCTGTTGCCGCCCCGGAAATAGACCGGCTGCGTCGACGCGCCCGGTGGGACGACGTAGGTGAGGCTTGGATGGAGAAGCCCCGGCGCTTCGAGACCGAGACCTTCCAGCGAGAAGACGCCCTGCAGGAAGCGCGGTGTGCTGCGGTCATTCATGGAGATCCTTCTGAGGGGGAGGCGACTCGGGTGGTATTACGCCCGGACCGTCGACGACGGCGTCGACGGATACTGCGCAGGCCTTGAACTCGGGCATCCGTGAATACGGATCCAGCGCCGGATTCGTCAACAGATTGACCGCACCGCTTCCGCCGTAGTGAAAGGGAGCGAAGACGGTGTCGGGGCGGATGCCGTCGGCGATCCGGACCCGCATCACGGCACGTCCGCGGCGGGTCCGCAGGGACACGAGATCGCCGGCCCGGACGCCGATCCGCCGGGCCAGGGTCGGATGGATCTCGACGGCCGCGTCCGGTTCCGCTTCGGACAGCGAAGCGACCCGTCGGGTCTGGGCGCCGGACTGGTACTGGCGCAGGAGCCGCCCGGTCGTGAGGTAGTAGGGGTATTCGGCGTCGGGTGTCTCCGCGGCGCCCACATGCTCGACGGGATGGAACCTGGCCTGTCGGCCGCGGGTGGGAAAGTCCTGGGTGAACAGGCGGGGGGTGCCCGGATGGCGGGTCGAGGGGCACGGCCAGAACAGCCCGTTCTCCGCGACGATCCGTTCATAGGTGATCCCGGAGTAGTCCGCTTTCCCGCCGGCGCTGGCTCGCCGCAGCTCCTCGAAGATCTCCTGCGGATCGTCCGACAGCGCCGGCCGGCCGAGCCGGGCGGCCAGTTCCCGCATCACCCACAGATCCGACCGGCTCCCGGCCGGCGGTGCCACGGCCGCTCGGCGCAGGATGACACGTCCCTCAAGGTTCGTCATCGTGCCGGTCTCCTCGGCCCATTGCGTGGACGGGAGCACGACATCGGCCATCCTCGCGGTCTCGGACAGGAAGAAGTCCGACACGGCGAGGAAGTCCAGTGATCGCATACGGTCGGCGATGTGGCCGGCACGCGGAGCGGAGACGGCGATGTTGGACCCGGCCACCCACAGCACGCGGACTCCGCCCTCGGTGCCCAACCCGTCGAGCATCTCGTAGGCGGACAGTCCAGGCGCGGGAAGCTCGGATGGGGGGATGCCCCAGACCGCGGCGACGTGCGCGCGGGCGACCGGGTCATCGAGCCGGCGATAGCCCGGGAGCTGGTCCGCCTTCTGGCCGTGCTCGCGGCCGCCCTGGCCGTTGCCCTGACCGGTCACGGTCCCGTAGCCGGAGAACGGGCGGCCGGGCAGGCCGAGTGCCAGTGCCAGGTTGATGAAGCCCAGGGCGGTATCGGAGCCGGAACGGTGCTGCTCTGCCCCGCGAGCGGTGAGGATGACGGCATGGTCGGCCGCGCTCAGGATGTGCGCCGCGCGCACGAGGTCGGCCTCGGGGACCCCGCTGATCCGCTCGACTCGGTCGGGCCAGTACTGCCGCACCGCTCGGCGGACGCCGTCGAACCCGGTGGTGCGCTCGGCGATGTAGTCGACGTCGATCAGGCGTTCCCGGATCGCGACGTTGAGGAGTCCGTTGGCGAGGGCCAGGTCGGTGCCGGGAACCGGTTGCAGATGCAGGTTCGCGCCCGCGGCCGTCCGGGTCGTGCGCGGGTCGACGACGATGAGGCGGGCGCCCCGAGCCCGGGCGGCGTCGATGAACTGCATCGCCGGGGGCATCGTGTCGGCCGGATTGCTGCCGACGAGCATGAGGGCGTCGGTTCCGGCGATGTCGGCCAGCGGGAACGGCAGGCCCCGGTCGATCCCGAAGGCCCGGGTGGCGGCGTTGGCCGCCGAGGACATGCAGAACCGGCCGTTGTAGTCGATCATGGCGGTGCGCAGCGTCGCCCGGGCGAACTTGCCGAACTGGTAGGCCTTCTCGTTGGTCAGGCCGCCCCCGCCGAAGAGGCCGACCGCGTCACGGCCGTACCGGTCCTGGGCCCCGCGGATGGCCGTGGCGACACGGTCGAGGGCCTCGTCCCAGCTGGCCGGGCGTAGCGGCTCGTCGCGGCTGTCCCGTACCAGGGGCGCGGTCAGGCGCTGGGGGTGATCGAGCAGTTCGGCCGCGGTCCACCCCTTGGCGCACAGGCCGCCGAGGTTGGTGGGGAAGTCGCTTTGGGCGTCGAGGATCACGGGCCGCACCGACGCGTCCAGGGTGATGCCGCACTGCAGGGAACAGTAGGGGCAGTGGGTCCGGACCGGCCCGGTCCCGGGACCGGGACCGGTGACGCTGTCGTGCATCGTCAGGAATCCACGGTGGCGCGCCGTGGGCGGATGTACACCAGGTAGGTGACAAGGAAGCACAACACGTAGAAGGCGATGAAAGCGATGTAGGCGGCGTTCCCGTTCCTCGTTTCGAGGAACGACTGCCGGAACGCGAGGTTGACCAGGACGCCGCCGAAGGCGCCGATCGCGCCGGCGACGCCGATCAGGGCCGCCGACAGGCGCCGAGCCTTCGCCCAGGCGGCGGCGGCGTCGGCACCGGCCATGATCTCCACGTCGGCCCTGGACCGGAAGATCGCGGGGATCATCTTGTAGGTCGAGCCGTTACCGATCCCGCTCAGGACGAACAGCGCGACGAAACCGGCCAGGAACAGAGGCAATGAGTTCCGCAACGACGCGGTCAGGACGACTCCTCCCGCGGCCGCCATGGCCACGAAGTTCCAGAAGGTGATCGTTCCACCGCCGAAACGGTCCGCCAGTCGGCCGCCGACCGGTCGTATGAGCGATCCCACGAGGGGGCCGAGGAAGGTGACGTACGCTGCGTCGATCGGAGTCGGAAAATCGCTCTTGAACTGCACCTGGAGAACCTGTCCGAATGCGAATCCGAACCCGATGAACGATCCGAACGTGCCGATGTAGAGCAGAGAGACGAACCATGTGTCGCCATACCTGAGCACATCGTGCATGCCGCGCTTGTCATTGCGCACACCGGCCAGGTTGTCCATGAAGAGCGCCGCGCCGAGACTGGCGAGGATGATCAGCGGGAGGTAGACGCCGAGCACGTAGCGTGGATGCTCCTTGCCCCATACGGCGAGGACCAGCAGGCCCACGAGCTGCACAACCGCCACACCCACGTTGCCGCCACCCGCGTTGAGGCCCAGGGCCCAGCCCTTGGCGCGATCCGGGTAGAAGGCGTTGATGTTGGCCATCGACGAGGCGAAGTTGCCTCCGCCGACCCCGGCCAGGGCGGCGACGGCGAGCAGCGTCGTCAGGGAGACGCCCGGCTTCATCGCGATGGCCGCGGCAACGGTCGGCACCAGGAGGAGCGCCGCGCTGAAGACCGTCCAGTTCCTTCCCCCGAACCGTGCGACCGCGAAGGTGTAGGGGATTCGGAGCACTGAGCCGACAAGGGCCGGAAGTGACGTGAGGAGGAATTTGTCGGCGGGGCTTATCCCGTAGTTCGGGCCCATGAAGAGAACCAGTACCGACCACACGGTCCAGACTGAGAATCCAATGTGCTCGGAGAGGATCGAGAAGACGAGATTGCGCTGGGCGACCGACTTCCCTGTACCAGCCCAGAACGCCTCGTCCTCCGGTCGCCAGTCCGTGATCCAGCGCCCGCGGTTCGGCGAGAGTTCGGCTGGTTCCTGCGCTGTCGAGGCGGTCTTGGGCGGTGCGCTACGCATGGCCTCTGCTCTCCATCGATCCTCATTCCTTCGATGTTCTCAATCTAAGGAGTGAGGTCTCGTTCGTGTTACGTGGCGATATCCGCGCTGACAAGGTCTCGTCACATGCTTAGCGCACACACCGGAGAGTGGAGGTCGGAAACGCCTCAGGCGTCGGGGTCCGGGAGGGGCTGATAGCGGTAGCCCACGCTCCGGACCGTCTGCAGGCGCTCGCCCTGTGCCATGAGCTTGCGGCGAATGCGAGCGATGTAGTGACGGATCTTCGTCGCGTCGTCCGGAGCCCGATGGCCCCACGCCTGGACCGCGAGGTCATCCGGGCCGATGACCACCCCCGGGCGTCGCACGAGGGCGGCCAGCACAGCGAACTCCTGCCGGCCCAGTCGCACGACCGTCGGGCCCATCCTGACCGCGCACGCCCCGGGGACCAGTTCGAGCGCGGCCGACAAGGGCTGCGGTGCCCCCGGCCCGCGGTCTTCTGGGCCCTCCGGATCCCCCGCCTCGACCCGGTGAACCAGCGACCGGAGGAGATCGGCGGTGCGCGGCCGAGTCGGCATGAGGTCGACGGGCACGCCCACCTCCTCGAACGCGCGGGCGGTGACCGGTCCGACGCAGGCGACGACGACCCGGCCGCGCAGTGTCCGGAGCAGGTCCGCGTGCGCACCCATCCGCTTCGCGATCACGAACAGGTTCCGCACGCTCGGGGCGCTCGTCTCGGCCAGGACATCGACCTCGCCGGCCACCAGGCGCTCGACCACCCGCTCGGCGGGACCGGTGTCGAGCGGCAGCACCCACCGGTAGGGCGCCACCGTCACGACCGCCCGCAGCCGTGGCCGCAGCGCGTCGAGGGTGCCGACCACCTCTCCGCCGTGGACCTGCACGCCCAGCACATCCGCCGGGTCGATGTGTTCCCCCAGCCAGGAACAGACATCGTCCATGGTCTCCTTGCGGGAGACGAATTCCGGCTCGACTCCGAGCCCCCGCAGCGAGCCGTGGCTCTTCGAGCCACGCGCTACCGTGCGGGTCCGGCCGAGGAACGTCTCGAGCTCCGCGCGCAGCTCGAAGCCCTCGGCGGCCTGTAGCCAGGCGCGCAGTCCGCTGCCGGTCGAGACGGCCAGCCAGGTCGGCTTCGCGGCCAGCATCGCCCGGGTCTCCACCTCGAGGAGCTCGTCCTGTTCGGGTGGCACCGCCCGCATCGTCGGACCCCAGGTGACGGTGGCACCCAGCCGTTCCAGGGACGCCGCGAGTTCGGCACCTCGGCGATCAGCGGTGATCGCAACCCGGGTGGAGGTCAGTGGCAATCGAGGGGAAACCGCGGACATCTGGCCAGGACCCTTCGCCGATGACACGAACTACAGCCGGTCCAGTCAAGGACCAGACCATGACGCCGGCATCAACTACCTATTGCCGGCCGGTCTCACCGGTGCGGTCGACAGGTCGCTCTGAGAGATGTCCGGGTCCCGCGGTCGAGTCGGTGCGGTCGGTTCCCGTCCGCGCGCCCGCTGGTGGACCACCGCGCGGGACGGGCTCGGGGATCGGTGCGGCTTCGCTCACGCGGCCTGGCGCCAGGCCGCGGCCAGCGCGGCGAAGCTGCCCTGGCGCCGGGCCCGGTCCAGGCTCGGCGTGACGACGACGATCTCGTCCACCTGGGCCCGCTGCTTCATCTCCAGCAGCCGCTCGGCGACGGCCTTCGGCTCGCCGGTCACCATCCGGCCGTCCTCGGGGCGGCGCGCGGCGCGGAACCGCTCCGAACGGGCATAGCCGCGGATGTCCTCCGGCCGCAGCGGCTCGCGCACCCCGCGGCTGATGTTCTCGATGGTCAGGGTCCAGGCCGCCTCGAAGTCGAGCGTGGCCTCCTCGTCCGCACTGGCGAAGGCGAGCACGGACATCGCGGAGTACGGCCGCGCGCCCTCGGTCCGCCCGGTGAACTCACGCCGGTAGGCCCGCAGCGCGTCGAACGCCAGCTCCGGGCTCATGTGGTGGGCGAACACCGCGCTCAGGCCGTTGACGGCGGCGAACCTGGGGCCGTACGGGCTCGACCCGAGGACGAACAGCTCCGGGCGCTCGTCGACCACCGGCGCGGCGACCAGCTGGGCGTAGGGATGGCCGGAGGGGAAACCGTCGCCGAGGAACGCGAGGAGCTCGCCGACCTGACCGGGGAACTCCGCGCCCGCGTCGGCGGACGCCCCACGGCGCAGCACGTGCGCGGTCAGCGGGTCGGTTCCCGGTGCCCGGCCGAGCGCGAGATCGACCCGCCCGGGGTACATTGCGAGCAGTGTCCGGAACGTCTCGGCGACCTTCAGCGGCGCGTGGTTGGGCAGCATGATCCCGGCCGCGCCGACCCTGATCCGGGACGTCTGCGCTCCGACGTGCGCGGTCAGCAGCTCGGGGGAGCTGCACGCCAGGCTGGTCATGTTGTGATGCTCGGAGACCCAGTACCGCCGGTACCCGGCCGCCTCGACGGTCCGGGCGATGTCCACCGCCCCGGCGATCGCCGCGCTCGGACTCTCACCGTGCTCGATCCCCACGAAGTCGAGCACCGCCAGCGGGAGCGAACCCTCAACGACATCCACCTCAGGGTCAATGTCCCCGCCGTCCGGTCCCATTCCCCGTCCGCTCCCCGTCCGCCACGAACGCCCGTCCCCGCAGCCCGCGCCGGGAACCGGCGATCACCGTCTGGTGTCCCGGACCGGCCGCGTTGGCGCGCGGACCGCCGGTTCGAGGATGCTGGCGACGGCAGGTACCTGACGAACCGGGCGGTGGGCGTGGCATGAGGGCGACCGGGGGCAGTCGGACAGCCGTGCTCGTCTGCCAGGGCCGGGCGGTCGCGGACGGGCGGATCGCCCCCGGCCGGTTCACCGACCCGGTCGCGGTCTCGCTGCTGCGGGCCGACGAGCGGCGCACCGTCGAACAGGTCCGCGCCGGCGCACCGCCCGCCGGCTGGCTGGAGCGTGTCGACTACGAGTCGGTGCGGGCCTGCGCGGCGGTCCTCGTCCCGCGCACGATCGCGATCGACGACGCGGTGCGCGAACGGCCGTCCCCACAGGTCGTGCTCCTCGGCGCCGGCCTGGACGGCCGGGCGTGGCGCATGCCGGAACTCGCCGGCCGCGTCGTCTTCGAGGTCGACCACCCGGACTCCGCGCGTGACAAACGTGAGCGGCTCGCCGAGTCACCCGCGGCGGCGCGGCCCGTGGCGGACGTCCGGTTCGTCGCCGTCGACCTCGGCCGCGACCGGCTCGGGAACGCGCTGGCCGCCGCCGGCCATCAGACCGCCACGCCCACGACCTGGATCTGGGAGGGGGTCGTCCCCTACCTCACCCGGCCCGAGGCCGCCCGGACGGTGGCCGCCGTCGCCGCCCTGTCGGCCCCGGGCAGCCGGCTGATCGTCAACTACCAGGCGCCGCAGGCCGCGATCGCCGCCGGACGGCTGATCGCCCGCTCGCTGGACGTCCTGGCCCGCCGCCGCGGGATCTGGGCGGACGAGCCGTGGCGGTCCCGCTGGACGGCGCCCGCGATGCGGGACCTGCTCGGCGGCGACGGCTTCATCGTGCACGGCGACGACGACCTGCTCACCATCGCCACCCGGCTGGCGGCCCCCACGCCGCGGCGGGCCGCGCTGCGCAGCGGCCGGGTCGCCGTCGCCGACCGACCGGCCTGAGTGGACGTCCCGTCGTCGGGACGGAGAGCCGGTGGACGTCCCGTCGGCGGGCCGAGGAGTCACCGGAGAATCAGGGGAGCGCCCAGCGCAGGCCGTCGCGCAGCGCGGGCCGCCAGACGGCGAAGTCGTGGCCGCCGGGCCGCGGGCGCAGCACGGTGGTGAATCCGGGCCGCCCGTGCAGGGCCAGCGCGATCATCCTGAGGTCGGCGAGCGTTCCGAAGTCCATGAGCCCACCGCTCAGCCAGACCCTGGTCGGCGGATTCGGCGGCAGCGTCGGGGCGTAGCGCTGCGGGTTGTTGGCCGCGGTGACGGCGGCGAGGTCCGGACGGTTCCCGAACAGGCCGGCCATCCCACCGGAATGGGTCGGCTTCGCCAGGCCGGAGATGTCCACGATCGTCTCGACGAGATCACGGTGGCGCAGCCCGAGGTTCAGCGCGCAGAACCCGCCCGCGGAGATCCCGGCGAAGACGCGGTCGGCCCGGTCGGGAACGGCGCGCAGCAGCCTGTCGACGGTCGGGATCACATCATCGAGCAGGTAGGTCTCGATCCGTTCCCCGGGACGGTCGACGCATTCACTGTCATCGAGCCAGCCGTGACCCAGCGCCGGGGCGACGAGGATCGCCGGCCGGCCCTCGCGGGCCAGGGTCGCGCCGATCTTCGCCGCCTGCCCGGCCCGGTACCAGTCGAGCGGAATCCCCGGGGAGCCGTGGAAAAGATAGACGACCGGGAACCGGGCTTTCAGGTCGGTGAAGTACTGCGGCGGGACGTACACCAGCGCGCTGTGCGTGCCGAACCCGCTGCGCACGCCGGCGACCGGCAGGTGGACGACCGCGCCGTCGGGATGCCGTCCACCGGCAGGCTGCTCTCCGCCCGCGGCGTTCGGCCGCGGCGACGTGGCGACGACCTCACGCACCGACGCGGTCGGCCAGGAGGTCAGCCCGAGGACGTCGGCGGCCCGCGGCAGGTAGCCGTAATGGGCGTTGACGGTGTCCGCGGCCGTCGCCAGCGTGAGCAGCGCGGCCAGGAGGCCCAGTCCGACGGCCACGGCACGCCGCCGGCGGGCCACCCACACGCAACCCGCCCAGCAGACCGCCGACAGCGCACCGAGGAGCAGCAGGAACCACGTCCCGATGATGACCAGCGAACTCAGCGCCGAACCCACGACCTCACCTCACCCGGGCCCCTGGACCCCGGGGCCTGATCCCCGGCACCCGAGCCGCCGAGCCTGGACGACCAGCGGCGGCATCACTGGTAGCCGGATCCCGGGTGTCTGGATTCCCGAGGTCCGTGGGAGCCCGACGCCGGCCACCCAGCCAGCGCGTGGTCGGATCGCCCCTGGCCTGGAACTGCCCGTGGGCCGGCAGCGGGGAGACCCCGGCGCGGCCGACCCGGCGGCGGGCGGCTTCGGGCCGGCGGCGCAGGCCGGATCGGTGGGCTCACACCGTTTTCACACGGTCGTGGTGGTGTCGTGAACGAGCCGCTGCCGCTGACAGAAGGACGTCGATGCCTCCCTCGTCCCCCAGCCGGGCCCGGGGCCGAGAGCCCCTCGCCGCCAAGGTTCCCGAGATCACCGCGATGTTCTGGGCCGTGAAGATCCTCACCACCGGGATGGGCGAGGCGGCCGCGGACTTTCTCGCGCACATCAGTCTCGTCCTGGCGGCCGGCCTCGGTGTCGTGGGCTTCGTCGTCGGCCTGGCGCTGCAGTTCCGGGCGGCGCGCTACACCGCCCCGGTGTACTGGTTCGCGGTGATGATGGTGGCGGTCTTCGGCACGATGGCCGCCGACGGGCCGCCCATCGGGCACCTCGGCTCGATGTTCTTCTACATCGCCGTCCTGGCCGGTGTCCTCCACTACTGGCATCGCAGTGAGGGCACGCTGTCGATCCACAGCATCGTGACCCGGCGCCGGGAGACGCTCTACTGGCTGACCGTGGTGACGACGTTCGCGCTCGGCACCGCCGCCGGCGACGTGACGGCGGACACCCTGCGTCTCGGTTACCTCGGGTCCGGCCTGCTGTTCGCGGCGGCGATCCTGGTGCCGTTGGTCGGATGGCGGCTCGGCCTGAACGAGGTCGTGGCCTTCTGGCTCGCCTACATCCTCACCCGCCCCCTCGGCGCGTCCTTCGCGGACTGGCTCGGAAAGCCGAGCTCGAAGTCCGGGGTCGGTCTCGGTGACGGTGCCGTCGCCGCTGTCGCCACAGTGCTGATCGTGGCCTTCGTCGCCTACCTCACCGTCACGCGCGGCGACATCCAGCGGCCCGCCACTCCGGAGCCACACCGCCCGGACGGCGGTGCCGCCGGTCACGGGATCCCGAGCCCGGCCACCCAGGGGCGCCGGAGCCCGGATCGGGGGATCCCGGCCCACGGTGCCGCCGACCCGTCGGCCACCGTGCCGCTGGCGACCGGACCGCGGTCACGTCGAGGACCGGTCCCGTCCGAGTAGACCGTCCGCGGGCCGCTCGTCCCGGTCCGGACTGGTAGCCGACCGATGCCGGACGGCCTGGTGTTCCGGGCCGGGCCGGGCGTGAATGCCGGCCCACACACTGTCCCGCGCCCTCGTGATGGCGACGTACAGCTGCCGCCGCTCCAGCTGGACGCGTTCGCCGAACGCGTCGGCCGACTCGGACGACCGTCGCGGCCGCGGGAAGAGATTACGGTCGGGAATGCAGACGTGGGCGAAGTCGAGGCTTTTGGCGCGGAAGTACGTCCCGACCTTGACCGCCTCGCGGGTGGTCCCGTCGTACTCCAGGAGGGAGACGGCGGGAATTCCCCGTTCGGCGAGCACCCGCAGCCAACGCCGTTCCAGGTCGTTCGTCGGCACGAGCACGGCCATGTCGCCGTAACGCACGTTCCGGCGCTGCCGGAACTCGACGAGATGGTCGCAGAGCGCGGTGTCCTGCGCCGCCTCGCCGGACACGGTGACCTCGTGGATCTCGCCGCCGGGGCGCTCGACGTCGACCTCGCGGCGCCCCTGTTCCCGGACGCCGTCGAGATCCTCGAAGCCGTCGTCGGCGAGCACCGCCTGGGCGTAGCGCAGGATCCGCTCGCGGTTGCGGTAGTTCCGCGCGAGCACGGTGGAACGCCCGACGACGGCGACCCCGGCCTCGACGAGGGTGAAACCGCCGGGATAGATGGACTGCTGGCCGTCGCCGACCACGAGCAGGCCGTCCGGCCGGTCACCGACGAAGGCGTGCAGCATCTGCAGGCCGACGCAGGTGAGGTCCTGTACCTCGTCGACGATCACCGCGTCGTAGCGGGTGTCGTGCCGGGCGTCGGAGCCTTCGCGGGAGCCTTCGCGCACCAGGTCGCGGGCGCGTAGCAGGACGTCGTCGCGGTCGAGGACGCCGCGCTCCACCCGGAGCCGCTCGTACCGCTCGTAGAGTTCCCACACCGCGCGGCGGTGGGCCGGCCGCAGCGGGGTGCTGCGCCCGACCCGGGCCAGC
This sequence comes from Parafrankia discariae, assembly GCF_000373365.1. Classification (NCBI taxonomy): domain Bacteria; kingdom Bacillati; phylum Actinomycetota; class Actinomycetes; order Frankiales; family Frankiaceae; genus Parafrankia; species Parafrankia discariae. Next base: position 17,203 of record NZ_KB891115.1, on the reverse strand, counting down.
TTCGCGTACTGGGCGAAGTCGGTCAGGCCCCGGCCCTTGATGACTGTCGAGATCTCGTCCTTCCAGTAGCCCGTCGCGAGGCCGAGCCCGGGCAGGGCCGAGTACTGCCCGACCTGGCCCCACGCGCGCCAGAAGCAGGTGTCGGCGATGTCCTGCCGGTGCCGGTCGGTCAGGCCGTGCTCGCGCAGGCGGCGGGCGGCGACGGCGTGCACGGTGGCGAACTCGACCCGGTCGACCTGGTCGGGGGCCATCCGGGCGAGCAGCGCGCGGTAGACCGGGCCGAGGGTCCGCACCAGCGTGGTGAACAGGACCCGTTCCCCGCGCGCGGCCAGGTACTTGGCGCGGTGCAGGGCGACGACCGTCTTGCCGGTGCCGGCCGCGCCGCGCACGCGGGCCGGCCCCGACCACTGCCGTCCGGCCAGCCGGGCCTGCTTCGGGTGCAGCCAGGTCATCCAGGATTCGATGGGCTCGCGGTCCGCGGCGTCGAGGAGCTCGCGCAGGAGGTCCTCGTGGCTCAGCAACTCCGTCTGCCCCCCGTGGCCGCCGGCCGCCGGGCTGGACGGGGCCGCCGGGACCGCCGCGAGTCGCGTGACCGGCATGAGCGGCATGAGCGGTGTCACCGGTGACACCGGTGTGAGCCGCGCGGCTGGTGCGTCCGTGGCCGCCGCGCCCTCGCGGCCGGTCGGGCGGGCGGCCGGCGTCGGCAGGCCCGGCAGAGCTGCCTGGAGGTGTGCCTGCCGAGCCCGCTGACGGCGGACGGGCCGGGCGGCCGGTGCGGGAGGATCGGTCGCCCGGGGCATCGGCGGGCAGCCGTCCGCGAGGCAGGTGAGCAGCCGTTCGACGAGGTCCGGTGCCAGGCGTGCGCCGTGGTGGGCCAACTCGAGGGTCAGGTCGCGCGCGCCGAGAACCGTCACCCGGTCGATCCGTTCCCGCAGGCCGGACCGCCCGGCCAGCACCAGCAGCGGCACCACCTCGGTCGGCGGCAGGCCCGCGTCCGCGAGGACGTCCTCGACCGCGAGGGTCTGGTCCAGGAGCTTGCGGAGATCGTCGTCCGCGTCGGCCTCGCCGCGGCGCAGGTGACCCTGCTCGATGCTGAACTCGCGCCAGTTCTTCACGTCCAGGACGAAGACGCCGCCGGGCCCGACGACGATCATGTCGATGTTCGCCCGACGAGTTCCCGGCCACCGCCGGTCCGGCAGCAGGTGCCAGCCGGCGTCGCACATCTCGACCAGCGCGCGGGCGACGCCCTGCTCGGCCCGCCCGCCGGCCTCCCACCGCCGGACCTCTTCCTTCAGCTGCGCCAGTGTGTCGTTGAGGTGCCGGACCTGCAGCTCGACTCCGTCGATCACCTGCCGGAGCTCGACGGCCCTCCCGAGGGCGGACGGGGTCGGCAGTGCCGCGCCGGAGATCATGTGATGCTCTCCTCACTTAGGGTCAATAAGTGGGCTCTTTTAATTTTTATCCGTTTGCCTTCATTTGTCGATGATGGTGAGCTCCAGGGCTTGAAAAGGCCTGGATGTCACCGTCGACGTCGCCGTGCCTTCGAACGCCGGTTCGAAGGTGGATGTGCGGGTCCCGGCCGCGAAACGGAACTGTCGGACCCCGCCGGCAGAATCGCCGTCGTGTCGAACACCACCAGGCCCCCCGTCGAGCGCGGGCAGGCGCTCGCCCTGGCGCCGGACCAGGCGTCCGTGAAAGCGGGTGAGAGGCTCGCGGTCGCCGGGTCCTGGCCGCTGGCGGGCGGCGACGCCGAGGCGCTGTGGGGCGAGTGCCGGGGCAGCGGGAAGTCGCCCTACCGGGTTGTCGTGGCGCTCGCGGATCATGCCTCGAAGTGCTCGTGCCCGAGCCGGAAGTTCCCCTGCAAGCACGCTCTCGGCCTGATGCTGCTCGCCGCGGCCGGCGAAGTGGCGGGTGCCGGCGGCGTGGCGGGTGCCGGCGGCGTGGCCGGTGCCGGCGGTGGGNGNCCGCCGTGGGCCGCGGAATGGCTCGACCGGCGGGCGGCGCGCTTCGTCGCGGCGGCGAGCGCGGGCCCGCGGGCCGCCACCGGGCCCGAGGCCGAGCGCTCCGCGGCGGGGGCGGCCCGGCGCGAGGCTAGCCGGGCGGCCAAGGTCGACGCCGGCGTCGCGGAGCTGGCCCGCTGGCTGTCCGACCTGGCGGGGGAGGGGCTCGGAGCCGCCCAGGCCAGGCCGGCCGACTGGTGGCTGGCGCCCGCCGCCCGCATGGTCGACGCGCAGGCACCCGGCCTCGCCGAGATGATCCGCGAGGCCGCGGAGATCGCCGGTTCGGCGGCCCGGCGACCCGACTGGCCGGCCCGGCTGGTCGACCGCCTCGGGCTGCTGCACCTGCTGTGCGAGGGGTGGGCCCGCCGCGCCGACCTGCCCGCCGACGTCGTGGCGGTCCTGCGCGACCGGATCGGTTTCACCGTCCCCGTGACCACCGTGCTCGCCGGCGAGCACGTCGTGGGTGACGTCGACGTCCTGGGGGCGCGCGAGTTCGGCGCGGGGCGGGCGCGGGGGCGCCGGCAGTGGTTACGCCTGGTCGAGTCGGGGCGGCTGGTGGTGCTCGTCGACTTCGCGGTGAACGGCCAGGGGATGCCCCCGCCACTGCCCGCGGGGTCGCGGGTCAGGGCTGATCTGGCGTCGTATCCCGGGCGCCACCCGGCGCGGGTGGCGCCCGGCGCGCCGGTCGGCGTCGCGGATGTCGTCGGCCTCGTCGGCACCGATCTCTTCGCCGCCACCTGGCGGGCCGCGCTGGCCGGCGTCGCGTCGACCCTGGCGGCCGACCCGTTCGCGGACGTCGCCGCGCTGACCGTCCGCGGTGTCACGGTGCTGCCGCCGGGCACCGGGGCCGGTCCGCTGCCCAGGAGCGGTCCGTGGCTGCTGCGGGATTCCGCCGGCGAGGCGCTGCCGCTCGCGGACGAGGCCGTGGCGCGGTGGGGCTGGCACCTGCTCGCGGCCGGCGGGGGAGCCGGCCTCGACGTGGTGGCCGAATGGGACTCGTTCGCCCTGACCCCTTTGGCCGCCACGCCGTCGCGCACCACCCGGGCGGAAGCCGGGTCCGGACCGGCCGCGGAGGCCGGGCGGGCCGCGGCGGCAGACCAGGCCGCGGCGGCCGCCGCGCCGGTGACCCCGGTGCCGACACCGGGGTGGGCGGACCTCGTCGACGGCGCGGTGATCGGGGTGGGCCGCCGCGCGGCGCCGGTGCCTCCCGGGCTGCCCGACCCCGGCGGGCGTCCGGGAGAGCCGGAGCGTCTGCTCCGGGTCGCGGCGCTGGCCGCGGTGGCCCGGCGGGCCGGCCAACTGGCCGGCGCCGCCGCCGCGGCCCCCGCGCCGGCTCCCGCCGCGGCCGACGAGTACCCACCGTGCCCGCCGGGCGCGGTCGTGCCCGTGCCGACCGAGGCGGGCGCCGCCGAGACGGCCGAGCTGACGGAATGGCTGGACCTGCTGGCCGAGGGAGGCTGGCGCCCGCCGGACACCCTGCTTCCCGCGCTGGTCGAGCTCGGCCGGCGCTCGACCGAGCTGCGCCCCCGCCTGCTGCGGGCCCTCGGCCCGCGCGGCCGCTGGTTCGCCGCGCTCCACCCGGACGCCGGCTGGGTGACCCACGTCGGCGTCGCGGACTGGCCGGTCGCGAACGCGCAGCAGCGCCGGTCGCTCATCGCCGCGCTGCGGCACACCGACCCGGCCGCCGCCGCCGGGCTGCTGCGCGGCGGCGGCGAGGCTCCCTTCACCCCGTTCCGCCGGGCCGGCGGGGCCGAGCGCCTCGCCTTCGTGCAGGCGCTGCGCACCGGGCTCGGCCCATACGACGAGGAGCTGCTGGAGGCGGCCCTGGACGACCGGCGCTCCGACGTGCGCGAGGCGGTGGTCCAGGCCCTGCTGGAACTTCCCGGCACCCGTTTCGCGGCGCGGGCCGCCGCCCGCACCGAGCGGGCCTTCACGGTGCATCGCGGCACCCTGCGCGTGCACCCGCCGGCGGTGCTCACCGACGAGATGGCGCGGGACGGTGTCTCGCCTGACGGGCCGTCCCGCGCCGGATCGCAGGCCGACGGGCCGGCCCGGATGCTGCTCGCGGAGATCGCCCGGGTGGACCCGCGGCTGTGGCCGGAACGGACCGGCCTGTCCCCGCAGAAGTTCCTGAGCGCCAGGGCGATCTGGGAGCCCGCGCCGAGCTTCCCCGCGCTGACCCTGGCGCCCTACCTCGTCGGCCCGGTCGTCCGGCACCGTGACCCGGAATGGGTCCTCGCGCTGATCCCGAAGGTCGAGCCGCGCTCGCAGGCGGTGCTGATCGGCTGCCTGCCCGATCCCGACCGGCTGCGCGCGTTCGACCTCGCCCTGAGCGGGACCGGCCATGCCACGCGGCGCCGGGACCTGCTCCTCGGCAGGTCCGGCGGCCACGGCCTCGGCCCCACCGCCCTCGGCCCCACCGCCCTGGGGAACCTCATCACGCTCCTCGCCGGGATACCCGGGCCCTGGTCGGCGGAGTTCACCCGGGCGGCCGGGCCCGCCATCACGGCCGTCGTCACCGCACCGGTCGACGAACCGGGCTCCGATCCCCAGCAGCGGGCAACGGCCCGCACGCTGCACGCCCGGGTGCGGGCGCTGCTCGCCAACCTCGCCTGGCGGCTGGAGCCGTACGCCGGCATCCCCGACCTGGACCCGTCCACCATGCCGGCCGAGACGGTGGCCGGCTACCAGCGCCTCGCGGCCGGGCTCGCCCGGCGGCGAGCCCGCCGCGACACCCTGCTCTCCCGTTCGAGCTCGAGGAAAGGCCCGTCATGACGACATGGACCCAGCCGCCCGCCGGGATCGCGCCCGAGGCCACCGCCGTCCCGCCGCGGCCGGTCGGCGCCGCCCCGCGGGGCTCCGGCGACCAGCTGCTGCGCCCACACGCGGAGCAGGCGTTCGCCGACGAGCTGGCGGCACTCGCCGCGACCGACCGGCGCCGCCGGCCGCCGTCCTGGCGGCTCTCGCCCTGGGCCGTCGTCACCTACGTCCTCGGCGGCACGCTGGAGGACGGCACGGTCGTCACGCCGAAGTACATCGGCTCCCGGCGGCTCGTCGAGGTCGCCGTGGCCACCCTGGCGACCGACCGGGCGCTGCTGCTCCTCGGCAGCCCGGGCACGGCGAAGTCGTGGCTGTCCGAGCACCTCGCCGCCGCGATCTCCGGCGACTCGACCCTGGTGGTGCAGGGCACGGCCGGCACGTCCGAGGACGCCGTCCGCTACGGCTGGAACTACGCGCGGCTCATCGCCGAGGGGCCGTCCCGGGCCGCGATGGTGCCCTCGCCGGTGATGCGGGCGATGGCCGGGGGCTCGCTCGCCCGGATCGAGGAGCTCACCCGGATGGGCGCCGAGGTGCAGGACGCGCTGATCACCGTCCTGTCGGAGAAGACGCTGCCCGTCGCGGAGCTCGCCGGCGAGGTGCAGGCCGTCGCGGGTTTCAACATCATCGCGACCGCCAACGACCGGGACCGGGGTGTCAACGAGATGTCCTCGGCGCTGCGCCGGCGATTCAACACCGTCGTGCTGCCGCTGCCGGCCACGGAGGACGTCGAGGTCGAGATCGTCAGCCGCCGCGTCGCCCAGCTGGGCCGCGCCCTGGACCTGCCGGCCGAGCCGCCGGCGGGCGCCGAGGTCCGCCGGGTCGTACAGATCTTCCGGGAGCTGCGCTCCGGGGTCACCACGGACGGCCGCACCACGGTGCGGACCCCGTCGTCGACCCTGTCCACCGCCGAGGCGATCAGCGTGATCACGGGCGGACTGACCCTGGCCGCGCACTTCGGCGACGGCAGGCTGGCGGCCGAGGACGTCGCCGCCGGGCTCGTCGGGGCTGTGGTCAAAGATCCCTCGACCGACCCCGTGGTCTGGCGGGAGTACCTCGAGGGCGTCATGCGGGACCGCGCCGGCTGGAAGGACCTGTACCAGGCCTGCTGGGAACTCGACACGGAGGCGCGTGGCCAGTGAGTGTCACCGTCCTGGGGATCCGCCACCACGGGCCGGGCTCCGCGCGGGCCGTCGAGGCGGCGCTCGCCGAGCTCGACCCGGACCTCGTCCTCGTCGAGGGCCCGGCGGAGGGCGACGCCGCCCTCGCGCACACCGGCTCGCTCACCCCGCCGGTCGCGCTGACGGTCTACGCCCGGGACGAGCCGCGCGACGCCGCCTTCTGGCCCTTCGCCGAGTTCTCCCCGGAGTGGCGGGCGCTGCTGCACGGCGCCGCCACGGGTGTCCCGGTGCGCTTCATGGACCTGCCCTTCGGGCTCTCCCTGGCGCTGCGCCGTCAGGAACAGGCCGAGGCCGAGGCTGAGGCCGCCACCACAGACGCCGCCACCACCGGTGCCGACACCGACACCGACACCACTGACACCGACACACCCGCGTACCTGATCGAGGACGATCCGCTCGGCTGGCTGGCGCGGGCGGCCGGGCACGACGACCCGGAGCGCTTCTGGGAGGACCTCGTCGAGCACCGCCGGCTCGCCAGGGTCGCCGCGGGTGAACCGGCCCGCGACGGCGCCCTCGCCCTGTTCGCCGCGGTCGCCGACGCGATGGCGGGGCTGCGCGACGAGGCGGGCCCGAGCGACCCGACGTCCCCCGCGAGGGCGGAGCACCGGCGGCGGGAGGAGATGCGCGAGGCGCACATGCGTCTGGAGATCCGCCGGGCCGGCTCGGGGCCGGCCGCGGCCACCCGGATCGCCGTCGTCTGCGGCGCCTGGCACGTGCCGGCGCTGACCGGGGCGCTCGGGCGGACGTCAGCCACCGCCGACCAGCGCACGCTGCGCGGCGTGCGGGCGGTGCGCACCGACACGACGTGGGTGCCGTGGACGCACGCGCGCCTCGCCGCGGAGTCCGGCTACGGCGCCGGGGTGGCCTCACCCGGCTGGTACCACCATCTGTGGACCGCGCGGGACCAGGTCACGACCCGCTGGGTGACCCGGGTGGCGGGGCTGCTGCGCGCCGCCGACCTGCCCGCGTCCTCCGCGTCGGTGATCGAGACCGTCCGGCTCGCCGAGGCACTCGCCGCCGTGCGCGAACGGGCCGTCCCCGGGCTGACCGAGCTGAACGACGCCGTGCTCGCCGGTCTGTGCGGGGGTGACCAGGTGCCGCTGGCGGTGGTGCGCGAGCAGCTCGTCGTCGGGCGGGTGCTCGGCGCCGTCGGCGCGGACGTCCCGACCGTGCCGCTCGCCGCCGACCTCGCGCGCCTGCAGCGCCGGCTGCGGCTGCGGCCCGCCGCCGACGACCAGAGGGTCCGGCTGGACCTGCGCAAGGACGTCGACCGGGAGCGCGGCCAGCTGCTGCGCCGGCTGCGCCTGCTGGACGTCCCGTGGGGGACACCCGCGGCGACGTCGGGCACCGGGACCTTCGCCGAGGCGTGGACGCTGCGCTGGGAGCCGGAGTTCTCCGTCGCGGTGGTCGCCGCCGCCCGGTACGGCTCGACGGTCGCCGACGCGGCCACCGCCGTCATCGCCGAGCGCACACGGGCCGCCGCGGACCTGCCGGCCGTCACCGCCCTGCTCGAGGCCGCGGTGCTCGCCGGGCTGCCCGCGGCGATGGCGGTCGTCGCGGCCGGGCTGGAACGCCGCGCCGCCGGCACCGGCGACGTCGCCCACCTGATGGCGGCGCTCGCCCCGCTGGCCCGCATCCACCGGTACGGCGACGTGCGCGCGACCGACACGACGGGCGTCACCGCCCTCGCCGTGAGCCTCATGGTGCGGATCTGCGCCGGGCTCCCGCCGGCCTGCGTGAGCCTCGGCGACGACGCCGCGGACGCGATGGCCAATGCCATCGACAGCGCCGACGGTGCGTTCCGGCTGATCGCCGACCCGGGGCACGTCGAGCGCTGGCACGACGCCGTCCGCGCGGCCGCCGACGTCCACGGCGCCGACAGCCTGGTCAACGGCAGGTGCGTCCGGATCCTCGCGGACGCCGGTGACCTCGACCAGGTCGAGGTGGCCCGCCGCCTCGACCGGGCGCTGTCCGCGGCGGGCGTCGCGCCGGCCGCCGCCGCCCGCTGGCTGGAGGGGTTCCTCGGCTCCACCGGATCGGTGCTGGCCAGGGACCCGCGGCTGCTCGGCCTGGTCGACGCCTGGCTGGCCTCGCTCACCGCCGGCGGGTTCACCGCGGTCCTGGCCCCGCTGCGGCGGGTGTTCGCGGCCTTCACCGCACCGGAACGCCGCATGATCGCCGAACGGGCCCGGTCGGGGCTGCCGCGGCCCGGCGGCGGCACCGCGGGGGAATCCACCGGCCCGGCGACACCCACGAACGATCCGGCGGCCGGCGGCCCGGCGGTGGGCGATCCGGCGGCGTGGGACACCGAGCGGGTCACGCTCGTCCTGCCCGTCGTCGCGGCGCTGCTCGCCATCCCCGGTCCGGAAAGGACGGCCCCCCATGACTGAGCGCACTCCGGTGGTCGACGAGGCCGGCCCCGTCGGCACCGGCCCCACCGACGCCGGCCCCACCGACGCCGACGCCGACGACGCGGAGCGGCTGCGGCGCTGGCGCCTGGTGCTGGGCGCGCCGGCCGCACCCGCCCTGGACGGGCGGATCTCCCTGACGGGCCCCGACGGGGAGATCGACGCCGCGCTCGGCGCCCTCTACGACGCGGACGCCGCGGGTGAAGGTGGCCGGCGGCGCTCGGGCGGGCTGGGCGCGTCGGCGCCGTCGGTGGCCCGCTGGCTGGGGGACATCCGGACCTACTTCCCGACCTCGGTCGTGCGGGTGCTGCAACGCGACGCGGTGGCCCGGCTGGGGCTCGGTCAGCTCCTGCTCGAACCGGAGCTGCTCGCGGCCGCGGAACCGGACGTCCACCTCGTCGGGACGCTGCTCTCGCTGCGCTCGGCGCTGCCCGAGCGCACCCGGGAGACCGCCCGCGTGGTGGTCCGGCGCGTCGTCGAGGACATCGAGCGGCGGCTGGAGCAGTCGCTGCGCAGCGCCGTGCTGGGCGCGGTCGACCGGACGTCGCGCACCCGCACGCCCCGCCTGCCCGACGTCGACTGGGATCGCACCATCCTGGCGAACCTGCGCAACTACCAGCCCGAGCAGCGCACCGTGATCGTCGATCGGCTCGTCGGCCACACCCGGGCGCGGCGCACCGCCGCCCTGCGGGACGTCATCCTGCTCATCGACCAGTCCGGGTCGATGGCGTCGTCCGTCGTCTACGCGGGCGTGCTCGGCGCGTCACTGGCGACGCTGCGGGCGGTGTCCACCCGGGTGATCGTCTTCGACACCTCGGTGGTGGACCTGACCGACCAGCTCGACGACCCCGTCGACCTGCTGTTCGGCGTCCGGCTCGGCGGCGGGACCGACATCGACCGCGCCGTCGGCTACGGCGCCTCGCTCGTCACCCGGCCCACCGACACGGTCCTCGTGCTGATCAGCGACCTGATCGAGGGCGGTGACCAGTCGTCGCTGGTGGCCCGGCTGCGTGCGCTCGTCGACGCCGGGGTGTGCGTCGTCGTCCTGCTCGCCCTGTCCGACGACGGGACCCCCGCCTACGACCACCGGCTCGCCGCGACCTGTGCCGAACTCGGGGCGCCCGCGTTCGCCTGCACCCCGGACAGGTTCCCCGAGCTGCTGGCCACGGCGCTGCGCCGCGACGACGTCGGCCGCTGGGCCTCCGTTCAGGGGCTGGTCCGCCCTACCTGACGGCGCGCCGGTGCCGCGGCGCCGGGGGGTAGGGCGCCGGCACCGGCGCCACGGTCAGGACGCCGGCGGGGGATCGGTCGCCGGAGGCGCCCCGGGTGCGCCACCGGACGCCTCCGTGTGCCGCTCGAGGAGCCGGGCGCGGACCTCGTCCGGGGTGTAGGCGCGGCGGGTCCGCTCGGAACGGGCCAGCACGGCGCCGCCGGCGGCCACCCCGACGACACCGGCCAGCCCCAGCACCTTCCACCATCGGCCCGCGCCCGATCCGAAGCCGGGCTTCCACCTCTGCATCCGTCCAGGCTACGGACGGCCGTGACCTCTACGCTGGGAGACATGGGCGGACCTCCGCTGACCCTCGACCAGGCGGTGGAACTCAGCCGCACCGGCGACTTGTGGATCTTCCGTGGCCGCAGCCCCGCCGACCGGGCGATCCAGCTGACGACGAACAGCCCGGTGAACCACGTCGGGATGGCCGTCGGCCTCGACGACCTGCCGCCGCTGATGTGGCACGCGGAGCTCGGCCGGTCGCTGCGTGACGTCTGGTCCGGCGGCCACCACCGCGGGGTGCAGCTGCACGACCTGCGCGAGGCCGTCGTCGTGTGGGGCGCGCGGTACGGCCAGCGGGCCTGGCTGCGCCAGCTCGAGCCGACCGTGGGCCGTGCGGCGGAGGACGCCGTCCTGCGCACGGTGGCCCGGCTGGACGGCACCCCGTTCCCGTCGACGGCCCGGCTCGCCACCCGGTGGCTGGGGGGCCGTCTGCCGGCCCCGCGGACGTTCCGGCGCCGGCGGCCCCGAACCGGCCCGGATTCCGGTGCCGGCCCGGATTCCGGTGCCGGTCCGGATTCCGGTGCCGGTCCGGATTCCGGGCTGGAGTCCGCCTACTGCGCCGAGGTCGTCGCGCTCACCTACGAGGCGATGGGGCTGCTGGCGCCGGGGCGCCGGCCGAACTGGTACGATCCGGGCCGGTTCTGGAGCGGCGACGACCTGCCGCTCGTCGGCGGTCACCGCCTCGGAGTCGAGATCGCCGTCGAGCTGCCGGCCCCACCGGGCTCCCCGGCCCCACCGGGCTCCCCGGCCCCACCGGGCTCAAGGTGAACATCCCGGCCGCCCCGAAGCCCGTGGCGGGCCGCCACGGGCTTCCCGCGGCCCGGACCGGTCGGTCAGGAACCGTCGGCGGGGACGAGCTCGACGACGGGGATGACCCGGGACGTCGCCTCCTGGAGGATCTCGAACTGCGGGTACCGCCGCGCCTGGCGGGCGTACATCGAGCTGCGCTCGGCACCGTGCAGCTCGGTGGCCGTGACCTTGAGGACCTGGCCGTCGACCTCGATCGTGGCGTTCGGGTTCGCCCGCAGCTGTTCCATCCAGTGCGGGTCCTCATCGGCGCCGTCGTTGGCCGCGAACACGAAGTAGCGGCCGCGGTCGGCGAGGAAGTTCAGCGGGCTCACGTGCGGTGACCCGTCGGCCGCCGGACCGCTGTCCAACAGCAGCAGGGTGGCGCCCTCGAACCTCCCGGCGGGCCGGCCGCCGTTGGCCCGGAACTCCTCGATGAACTCCTTGATCTCCTGAGCGCTGTACATCTTCCTGCTCATCGTCCCGCTTCCCTCTCGTTGTGCCAGGGCCCGGGCACCTGCCTGTCGTGCCCGGAGCCTGAAGCCGCGCCGACTCCGCGCGAAGCACTCTGATTACGTCCCGGGCCCGGCCGGCCACTGTGCGACGTCCTTCACGCGACGTGAGCCACGTGGCATCCGGCCGGTCGACCTACCCGTCCGAAGGTGACGACACGCGACGCAGTGCTCCAGTCCGGCCCCGCGCTCCAGGTGAAGATCAGCTAATTACCGTCCGAAGTCGCCGCATCAGGCGCAGGACTTCGGGAGGAAAAGGTGCGTTTCCGCAGGACACTTGTCTCGTTGGCGGCCGGAGGAGTTCTTTGCTCCGCGGCGGCCCCGGCCGTCGCCGCCGGCGCGATCTCACCGCCGAAGATCCAGCCCTTCGACGAATGTTCGGCGGCGGACTACCAGAACGATCCCCGGCTGGGGCCGGCGAAGCTTCCGTTCTTCGGCGAGGTCGGCGGGGAGGTCGACGACTACTCGCGGACCGGCGGCCACTCGACCGACCAGTTCCTGGGCACCTGGTGGGATCCGTCCGCCGGTTTCTCGCCGTTCCCGGCCATACCGGGGAACTGGGTCTTCCCGCCGGCGGACGGCTATTTCATCAACCAGGACGGCTCGCCGATCAGAACCGAGGTGTCGCTGCTGCCGGGCCAGCAGATCGACCGCTTCGGTCTGCCCCGCGGCAGCTTCCTCTCACCGCGGGGAACGGACTACGAGAACCGGTCGATCCCGCCGTCCAACCTTGACGACACCGCCGATCCGGGTGACTGCAACTACCACGTCTATCAGGTGGTCCGGGAGTTCCGGGTGTTCGCCGGGGCGATCCGCCCGTGGTTCGACCAGCCTGGCAACGGCCTGCAGTACCAGGTCGTGTGCTCGCTCGTCCCGGGGGCGGCGTTCCCGCCGCTGTGCAACCAGACGACCGGGAACCTGCAGGTCCAGTACCTGCTCGACAACAACTATCTCGTCGAGGTGCCCACCGGCGACCGGATCGTCTGACCTGCCGGCCTCCCACGGCGAATCGTGCTCGGCCGGCGGGTCCGTGTTCTACCGGCCGAGCATCGCCTCCAGCGCGATGTTGTCCACGTCGCGGAAGGCGAGAATCCAGCCGAACGGCTGCTCCTGGGTCGGGGTGAAAGTGGCGCCAGCCCTGGTCAGCCGCTCCTCGAGGTCTTCGAGATCGGTCCTGTCCTCGACGGAGAAGGACAGATGGTCGAGGCCGGGCCGGGTCTCGTCGAACGGCTCCGCGCCGCCGCCGTCGTGTTCACGCAGCACGACGCTCAGGCCGCCGGGGAGAACGCCGTGGGCGAAGGAGGTGGTTTCACCACGGCCTCGCACCAGCTCCTTCCAGCCGAGGATCTCGGCGTACCAGCCGCAGCTGCTGTCCAGATCCCGCACTGTCAGGCTCACATGCGACACACCGCTCAGCGGCATTTCCGTCCTCCAGGTCTCGGGTAGTCGTGACTGTAGGGAAAATCGTCACCGGGTGCCGTCGGATACCGGGGGCGCGTCGGGTCCGGTGGTGAGCGTGGCGACGAACGCGGCGACGAGCCGGTCCCGCCGGGGCGCGGGGAGCTCCGGGTAGGCAGGCAGGAACACCAGGCCGTTCAGAACCCGCCGGGCACCCGGCGGGGCGGGTTCGACGGCGCCGATCTGGCTGGTGGTCGGTGCCGCGTCGACGCCCGCCGTCCGCAACGCCTCGACCACGCGGGCCGCGTCGTCCACGACGACGGGGAACAGCCAGTAGGTGTGGTGTTCCGCGGCGCCGCCGGGACGGAACACCACCGGTGGCAACGCGGCGGCGAGCGTCTCGCCGGCGGCGGTACGCCGGCGCAGCCGGTCCGTGGGGAACCGGGCGAGGCGTCGGGTCACCGTGCGGGCGAGCGCGGGGCAGGGCCGGCGCTGCAGCCAGCCGGTGAACCCCGGTTCGTCCCGTGGCACCCGCGAGCGCAGGAGCGCCTGCGGGTCCCGCCGCCGCGCACCGCCGAAGAGCAGGCCGTAGGGCAGTGGACGGGACAGCGCCAGCGCGGCGACGCAGACGAGGGCCCGCCTGGCGTACTCGCGCCGCGACTGCTCGGGCCACTGTTCCTGCCGGGCCCGCATGTCGGCGGCGAGGTCACGCGGGCGGATCCAGGCCACGGCGCCGCCGAGCGCGGTGGCCGTCTTGAGCAGGCCGAAGCTGAACAGGGACACGTCGGCGCGCGGGTCACCGCGGTCGTCGGGCCCCTGGATCGACTGGGCGCAGTCCTCGATGAGCAGCAGGTCGTGCGCGCGGGCGGCCCGGGCGGCGGCGTCGAGGCTGGAGCGCGCGCCGAACAGGTGGGTGACGACGAGCGCGCGGGTCCGCTCGGTGATCGCCGCGTCGAGCGCCGCCGGGTCGATGTCGAGCGTGCGTGGATCGATGTCGACCGGGACGGGGCGCAGGCCGTGCAGCCGGATGATCCGGGCCATGTCCGGATGGGTGACGGCGGAGATCGCGACATCGCTGCCCGTCGGCAGGCGCGCGGCACTGAGCAGCAGGTGGAACGCGGACCGCACGGACAGGCACAGCAGCCCGTCAGCCCGGTCGGTCTCGGCGCCCGGGTCCGCGCCCGCGTCTGGCCGCGGGCCCGTGCCCGGGCGCCGGGACGGTGCGCCGCGCCGCCTGACCCCGGCGGCCAGCGCGTACAACGCCCCGGCCACGGTGCAGTCGATGCGGTGCGTGGGGAAGAGGTTCACAGGTAGTACTTACCAGGACAAATGGGTCAGCTGAGAAAGTTCGGACGACTCGAAAAAACTCGGCCGGCGATGTCGAGAACCCGTGGCTGGCTCCGTCCCCGGGATGAACGCGACCACAATGGCTCGCACCAGCATGGAGGAGAGCACGATGGCCAAGTACCTGCTGCTCAAGCACTACCGCGGTGCCCCGGCTTCGGCCAACGACGTGTCCATGGACCAGTGGACGCCGGAGGAGATCTCGGCCCACATCCAGTACATGAACGACTTCGCGGCCCGGTTGGAGGGGACCGGCGAGTTCGTCGACGGCCAGGCGCTCGCCCCCGAGGGGATGTGGGTCCGGTATGACGGCGAGGGCCGTCCGCCGGTCACCGACGGCCCGTTCGCCGAGACCAAGGACCTCATCGCCGGCTGGATGGTGATCGACGTCGACAGCCAGGAACGCGCCGTCGAGCTGGCCGGGGAGCTGTCGGCCGCCCCCGGGGCCGGTGGGAAGCCGATCCACGAGTGGCTGGAGGTACGCCCGTTCCTGACCGCGCCGCCCACCATCACGGAGTGACCGCCAAGGTGGACCGTTCCGAAGGGACCTCCGGGGTGGACTGTCCCGAAGGGACCTCCGGGGTGGACTGTCCCGAAGGGACCTCCGGGGTGGACGAGGTCCTGCTCCGGAGCCTCACGCCGGGCGTGCTCGGGATCCTCGTCCGCCGCGGAGCCGACTTCGCGGCGGCCGAGGACGCCGTGCAGGACGCGCTGGTCGAGGCGGTCCGGGTCTGGCCGGCCGACCCGCCGCGGGATCCGAAGGGCTGGCTGGTGACCGTGGCCTGGCGCCGGTTCCTCGACGCGGCCCGGGCGGACGCCGCCCGCCGCCGCCGTGAGGACCTCGTTGACACCGAGCCGGCGCCCGGCCCCGCGCCCGCGGTCGACGACACACTCCAGCTCTACTTCCTGTGCGCCCATCCGTCGCTGACACCGTCGTCCGCGGTCGCGCTCACCCTGCGGGCCGTCGGCGGGCTGACCACCCGCCAGATCGCCCAGGCCTACCTGGTGCCGGAGGCGACCATGGCGCAGCGCGTCAGCCGGGCCAAGCGCACCGTCTCCGCCGTGCGGTTCGACCAGCCCGGCGACGTCGCCACCGTGCTGCGCGTCCTCTACCTGGTCTTCAACGAGGGCTACTCCGGGGACCTCGACCTCGCCGCCGAGGCCATCCGGCTCACCCGGCAGCTCGCGGCCGTGATCGACCACCCCGAGGTGGCGGGGCTGCTCGCCCTCATGCTGCTCCACCACGCCCGGCGCGCCGCCCGGACCGCGCCCGACGGCAGCCTGGTCCCGCTCGCCGAGCAGGACCGCGGCCGGTGGGACACCCGGTCGATCGCCGAGGGTGTCGGCATCCTCCAGCGGGCCCTCTCCCGTGACCGGCTGGGTGAGTTCCAGGCCCAGGCCGCCATCGCGGCACTGCACGCGGACGCGCCCACCACCGCGGAGACCGACTGGGTGCAGATCGTCGAGTGGTACGACGAGCTGGTGCGGCTGACCGACAGCCCGGTCGTCCGGCTCAACCGGGCGGTCGCCGTCGGCGAGGCGGACGGGCCGCGCGCCGGCCTGGCGGCGCTCGCGGCGCTGGACGCCGCACTGCCCCGCCATACCGCGGTGGCGGCGTACCTGCACGAACGTGACGGCGACCTGGCGACCGCGGCGCGGCTTTACGCCGAGGCGGCCCGGAAGGCACCCAACCTCGCCGAACGCGAACACCTGACCCGCCAGGCCGCCCGGCTCAACACCCACCGGTGCCGCTGACCGGCTGTGGGAACACCGCTCGCGGGCGGTCCGGCCCGATGTAGCCTCCCCCCGTGCGTTCCGGCGTCTGCGTGCCCAACATCGGGGAGTTCGTCGATCCGCGTCGGGTCGCGGACCTGGCGCGGCGGGCGGAGAACGCCGGGTGGGACGGTTTCTTCGCCTGGGACCACGTGGTCTTCCCCTACGGGCCGGCGCTGGAGGTGGCCGATCCCTGGGTGCTGCTGACCGCGGTGGCGCTGGCGACCGAGCGGATCCGGTTCGGTCCGCTGGTCACGCCGGTGGCGCGGCGGCGTCCCGGGTCGCTGGCCCGGCAGACCACGTCGTTGGACCGGCTCTCCGGGGGGCGGCTGGTGTTCGGCGCGGGGCTCGGCTGGACGCTGCCGGCGGAGTACGGCACCTGGGGTGAGCCGGTCGAGCCCCGGGAGGTCGCGCTGCGGCTGGACGAGGGCCTGGCCGTGCTGGCGGGGCTCTGGTCGGGGGAGCGGGTGGACTTTCGCGGCGAGTACCTGACCGCCACCGACGTGACGTTCCGGCCCACGCCGGCGCAGCGGCCACGGCCGCCGGTGTGGGTCGGCTGCAACTGGCCGAACCGGCTCCCGCTGCGCCGCGCGGCCCGGTGGGACGGCGTCGCGCCGATGATCGTCAACCCGCGGGACGGTTCCGCGGAACCGACCGCCGCCGCGGTGGCCCAGATCGTCGCCACCGTCGGCGAGTACCGGGCCGCCGGCGACTACCGGGCCGGCGCCGAGTGCCGGGTCGGCGGGGAGCGGCCCGGCGGCGCGGAGTTCGACGTCGTGATCACCGGCCGGACCGGGCCGGACGAGCCGGCGGCGGCCCGGGAGACGGTCGAGTCGATCGCGGCGGCCGGCGCGACCTGGTGGCTGGAGGGCTTCCGCCCGGCGCCGGGGGAGTACGACGCCGCCCTGCGCAGGATCGAGGCGGGCCCACCGGTCTGACCGAACCCGGGGACCACCGGGCGGTGGTCCCCGGGCGTCGGACGGCAGGCGGCCGGTATCCGGGATCCGGCCGGCACGGAGCCGGTCGGCCGGATCCCGGCCGGGCCTCGGACCTCAGCCGCGGTAGGGCCTCAGACGCGGTAGAGCTTGGTGGCGTTCTCGCCCATGACCTTGCGCTGCGTCTCCGGACGCAGCGAGCCGACCTGCTCGGCGACCATCTCGAGCGGGTTCGGGTGCAGGCTCGTCGGGTGCGGGAAGTCGGTCTCGAACATGATGTTGTCCTCGCCGACGGTGTCGACGAGGTGCTGGAGGTCGCCGCGGCCCTTCTCGAACCAGAAGGTCGCGTACCAGTTCGAGGCGAAGTACTCCGACGGCAGCTTCTGCAGCTTGTGGAAGTACTCCGGCGCGTTCTCCTCGAGCTCGTAGTCCATCGCCTCGAGCATGAAGGGGATCCAGCCGATGCCGCTCTCGACCGAGACCATCTTCAGGTT